>NZ_JBHVGU010000006.1:168550-231656 GCF_042800575.1 Streptomyces sp. NPDC057616 | reverse complement strand
ACGCCGGTGTCCGCGTCCTCGGCGGCGGTCCCGGCCGCGGGGGGTTTCTTGCCCGCCCCCCCCCGCCCCCCCGACACCAATGGGGTGGGGCCCCGAACGAAAGACAGGGTCCCCCCCCCCCCCCCCCCCGACCCCCCCCCCCCAGCGCCCGTTCGTTGAGTGCGGCACGGACCGCCCTAGCGGCCGGAGCCCCCGTCGGCGTTGGGACCGGCGTAGTCCTCGCCGTAGGCGCCCTTGGCGGGGCGGCGGCGGCGCATGGGCGGCTCGACACCGTCCGCGAGGCGGCGGGCGGTGAGGAGGAAGCCGGTGTGGCCGATCATCCGGTGGTCCGGGCGGACGGCCAGGCCCTCGATGTGCCAGTTGCGGATCATCGTCTCCCAGGAGGTCGGCTCGTTGAAGCAGCCGATCTCGCGGATGGACTCGACGGTCCGCGCGAGCTGGGTGGTGGTGGCGACGTAGCAGCACAGGATGCCGCCGGGCACGAGCGCCTTGGAGACGGCCTCCAGGCACTCCCAGGGGGCGAGCATGTCGAGGATGACGCGGTCGACGTCGGCGTCCGACAGGTTGTCCTGGAGGTCGCCGACGGTCAGCTGCCAGGCGGGGTGCGGGCCGCCGAAGTAGCGCTCCACGTTCTGCTGGGCGATCTCCGCGAAGTCCTCGCGGCGCTCGTAGCTGTGCAGCATGCCCTGGTCGCCGATGGCACGCAGCAGGAAGCTGCTGAGCGAGCCGGAGCCGACACCGGCCTCCACGACGCGCGCGCCCGGGAAGATGTCGGCGAAGGCGAGGATCTGCCCCGCGTCCTTCGGGTAGACGACGGCTGCCCCGCGGGGCATGGACAGGACGTAGTCGGGGAGCAGGGGGCGCAGCGCGAGGTAGGCGACGTTACCGGTGGTGCGGACAACGCTGCCCTCGGGAGCGCCGATCAGCTCGTCGTGCGGGAAGGAACCCTTGTGGGTGTGGAAGTTCTTCCCGGCCTCGAGCGTGAACGTGTAGTGGCGGCCCTTGGGGTCGGTCAGCTGAACCTGGTCCCCGACCTTGAAGGGCCCGCGCCTGCGGGCGGCACCGGTCGGTTCGGACATGTGAACAGCCTACCGGGGTTTGCGGGGGCCGCCGACCACCGGGACGACCCCTAGGACGGGCGGGCCATGGCCTTCACGAAGGCCCGCTCGACGTCGGCGGCGGACAGGACGCCGTAGATCGCACCGGTCTCCTCGACCACCAGGTACTCGGTGGCCGGGGTGGCCCGCAGGACGTCCAGGAGGTCCTCCCCCGCCAGTTCCGCGGAGACGCGCATGCCGTCGGTGAGGTCCTGGGCGAGACCGCTGACGGCGACCCAGGGGCGGCGGTGTTCCGGTACGCCGACGATGGCGGCCTCGCGCACCAGGGAGAGCGGGTTGCCGTCGGGGTCGACGACGACCAGGGCGCGCGCGCCCGCGGCGTTGGCGCGGCGCAGCGCCTCGGAGAGGGGGGTGTCGGTCTCGACCGGGACGGCGCGGCGGGTGAGGTTACGGGCGCGCAGCTCCGGCAGGTGCTCCCGGAGCCGGGCCATGCGCAGGCTGTTGCCGGCGCCGGTCCAGATGATGGCGGCGAGGATCGCGGCGAGCAGGGCGTCGGTGACGGTGTCCATGCCGACGCTGTCCTCGGCGGTGGAGCCGAGGGCGCCGGACTGGGTGAGCAGCGGGAGGCCGATCAGCACGGAGACGGCCAGGGCGCGGCCGACCCAGGCGGCGGCGACGGTGCCGGACATGGGCTTGCCGGTGATCTTCCAGACGACCGCGCGCAGCATGCGGCCGCCGTCGAGGGGCAGGCCGGGCAGCAGGTTGAAGATGGCGACGATCAGGTTGGAGACCATCAGGCCGGCCAGCAGCACGCCGGGGACGGTGCCGGGTTCCACGGGCTGCATGGCGACGTAGAAGAGGCCGGCGAGGACCAGGGAGAGCAGGGGGCCGACGAAGGCCAGGACGAACTCCCGGCCGGGGGTCTCCGCCTCCTTCTCGATCTCGGAGACGCCGCCGAAGAACTGGAGCTGGATGCGGCGCACGGGGAGCTTGAAGCGCAGGGCCGCGACCGTGTGGGCCAGTTCGTGGACGAGGACGGAGGCGTAGAAGGCGACCGCGAAGAAGAGGGAGACGAGATAGCGGGCGGCGCCGAGCTCGGGCAGCACGCGGTCGAGCTGGCCGCCGAACACCCAGGTGATCAGGGCGGCCACGAGGAACCAGCTGGGCGCGACGTACACGGGCACGCCGAAGGGGCGGCCCATCAGCAGCCCCCCGCGGGGGGACTCTGGGCGCCGGGGCGGGCGGGTGTCGGTGGCGCCGGAGTGAGCGAGGGTGCGTTCGTGGGCGGTGTGATCTGCGTGGGCGGCGTGATCTGCGTGGGCGCGATCCGTGTGATGCGCGTGGTCCGTGTGGTCTGTGTGGTCCGTGTGGTCCGTGTGGTCCGACGCGAGGCGTCCGTCCGCGGGGTTGCCGGCTGCCGGTCCGTCCGCGGAGTTCCCGCTTCCCCGGCCGTCCGCAGAGGTCGATTCCGGGTCGGTGCCGTGGGAGCTGTCACGGGCGTCGTTTTCCGTGGCCCCGCTGCCGTCCTCCGCCTCGGCGGCCTGCGGGGGCCGTCCGTCGGCCGGGGTGGATGAGGGGGCGGCCGGGGCCACCGGCCCTGCGTGGTGCTCGGCCGGCTCGTCGGTGCCGGACCGCGGCTGCCCGCTCCCGCCGCTCTCGTCCACGATGTCCCCTCGTTCGAAGCGTCTTCCGCGCCTGCCGGGCGGAAGGGTCTGGGGTCGATGGTATGCGGCCCTCGCGGCGTGTTCCGCCCCGGCACCCCCTCAGTTTTCCCGTGCGTCGCACCCGTCACGGGCTTGGCTGGGTCACTGTCAGTGGCGGGCCGTAAGGTCTGGGGCATGGAGACGAGCGCGGAGGGCCTGGCGGAGGCCCACAGCAGCGGTGCGGCGCAGGGCGATGCGCCGGTTCCCGGATCGGGCGGGGAGCCGGCGGTCGCCGAGGAGCCGCTGGTCGCTGTGGACCCGGTGATCGCTGCCGGGCCGGTGATCGCTGTGGACCCGGTGGTCGTTGCCGAGCCGATGGCGGCGGCCGTCGCGGAGCCGGCCGTCGCGGTGGAGCCGGCCGTGGACGGTGGGACGAGCCGGCGGGTGCCGGTGGCCGCCGCGCCCGCGAGCCTGTCGCCGTCGCGGGCCAGCGACTTCATGCAGTGCCCTCTCCTCTACCGCTTCCGCGTGATCGACCGGCTGCCCGAGAAGCCGAGCGAGGCGGCGACCCGGGGCACGCTGGTGCACGCGGTGCTGGAGCGCCTCTTCGACGCCCCGGCCGCGGACCGGACAGCGCCGCGCGCCAAGTCCCTGATCCCCGGGCAGTGGGACCGGTTGCGCGAGACCAGGCCGGAAGTGGTGGAGCTGTTCGCGGACGATCCCGAGGGCGAGCGGCTGGCGCGCTGGCTGGGCGAGGCGGAGCAGCTCGTCGAGCGCTGGTTCACCCTGGAGGACCCGACACGGCTCGAGCCGGTCGAGCGGGAGCTGTTCGTCGAGACCGAGCTGGAGTCGGGGCTGACGCTGCGCGGGATCATCGACCGGGTCGACGTGGCGCCCACGGGCGAGGTGCGGATCGTCGACTACAAGACGGGCAAGGCGCCCCGCCCCGAGTACGCCGAGGGCGCGCTGTTCCAGATGAAGTTCTACGCCCTGGTGGTGTGGCGGCTGAAGAACGTCGTGCCGCGGCGGCTGCAGCTGGTGTACCTCGGCAGCGGTGACGTGCTGACCTACGATCCTGTCCTCGCCGACCTGGAGCGCGTGGAGCGCAAGCTGCTGGCCCTGTGGGACGCGATCAGCAGGGCGACGGAGTCCGGCGAGTGGCGCCCGCGCCCCACCAAGCTGTGCGGCTGGTGCGACCACCAGGCCCACTGCCCGGAGTTCGGCGGCACTCCCCCGCCGTATCCGCTGGCGGTGCGGCCGGTGCCGGTGAGGGTGGTCGAGTCCGACGACGTCACGCAGGGCAGAATGGGGCCGGACTAGCGAAGGAGACTTACGTGGCCATCCGCGTCCTACTGGTCGACGACCAGCCGCTGCTGCGCACGGGCTTCCGGATGATCCTGGAGGCCGAGCAGGACATCGCGGTCGTCGGCGAGGCCGGAGACGGCCTCCAGGCTCTCGACCAGGTACGGGCGCTCCAGCCCGACGTGGTCCTGATGGACATCCGCATGCCCCGCATGGACGGGGTGGAGGCGACCCGGCAGATCACCGGGCCCGGGCGGGACGGCCCGGCGAAGGTGCTGGTGCTGACCACCTTCGACCTCGACGAGTACGTGGTGGAGGCGCTGCGCGCGGGCGCCAGCGGCTTCCTGCTGAAGGACGCGCCGGCCAACGAACTGGTGCAGGCCATCCGCGTGGTGGCCGGCGGCGAGGCCATGCTCGCGCCGAGCATCACCCGGCGGCTGCTCGACAAGTACGCCACCCATCTGCCCTCCGGCGAGGAGCCCGTCCCCGACACGCTGCACACCCTCACCGACCGCGAGGTGGAGGTGCTGAAGCTGGTGGCGCGCGGGCTGTCCAACGCCGAGATCGCCGCCGACCTGTTCGTCAGCGAGACCACGGTGAAGACGCACGTCGGCCATGTGCTGACCAAGCTGGGGCTGCGCGACCGTGTGCAGGCCGCGGTGTACGCGTACGAGAGCGGGCTGGTGCGTCCCGGCACGCAGTAGGCGCCGCGGCCGCATCCGCAGCCGTGACGGAAGAAGGGCGTCCCCCGAGTGGGGGCGCCCTTCTTCCGTGTGATCTCTCCGTGTGCCCGGTCGCTCAGTCCTTGCTGAGCTCCCAGAACCGGAACACGGTCGAGGCGTCCAGGCAGTACTCGAGGCCGTAGACGTTCTCCCGGGTCACGGCGTACTGCTTGGCCTGCCAGATCGGGAGGACCGGCAGCTGGTCGGCGACGATGTCCTGGAGCCGGCCGTAGTCGTTGTCCGTCGCGGAGCGGTCGCTCTGGGCGGCGGTGCGCGGGATGAGCGTGCCGGTGATCATGTTGTTGCTGTAGTTGTTGCTCAGCACGTTGCCCTTGCCGAAGAACGGCGCGGTGAAGTTGTCGGCGTCCGGGTAGTCCGGCACCCAGCCCTTCACGTACACGCCGTACTTGCCCTTGGCGATGTCCTTCTCGTACTGGTCGAAGGCCACGGACTTCACGTCCGCCTCGAACAGCCCGCTGTCGTTGAGCTGCTTGGCGATCGCCTTCAGCTCCTCGTCCGTGGCCGGGCCGTAGCGCGACGGGGTGGACCACAGGGTCAGCTTCACCTTGCCGGTGATGCCGTCGGCCTTCAGCGCGTCGGCGGCCTTGGCCGGCGAGGGACTGGCGCCGTAGGTGTCGAAGAAGGCCGTGTTGTGGCCCGCGATGCCCGCCGGGATGATCGAGTACAGCGGGGTGGCCGTGCCCTGGTAGACGTCCTTGATGAGGGCGTCGCGGTCGAGCAGGTAGGCGATGGCCTTGCGCACGCCGAGCTTGCCGGCGACCGGGTCCTTCATGTTGAAGACCAGGTGCTGGACCTCGGCGCTGCTGCCCTCGACGACCTCGACCTTGGAGTCGTTGTTGGCGTTCTGCAGGTCGGCGACGTCCTGGGCGGTCAGACCGCGGTAGGCGATGTCGACCTTGTCGTCCTGGAGGGCCTTCTTCAGCGCGGACTGGTTGCCGTGGAAGAACTTCAGCGTCACGCCGGAGTTCTTGACCTTGGCGGTGCCCTTGTACTTGTCGTTGACCGAGAAGACGGCCTTCTCCTTGTCGAAGGAGTCGAGCTTGTACGGGCCGGAGCCGATCGCCTTGCCGTCCTTGCGCAGCTTGTCGCCGGCGTACTGGGTGTGGTCGACGATCGAGCCGGCGCCGGAGGCTATCTTGCTCGGGAAGGTGGCGTCGGGGACCTTCAGCCGGAAGACGACGGTCTTCTCGTCCGGCGCCTCCACCTTCGCCAGCATGGGGAACATGATCGCCGGGCCCGCGGCGTCATTGATCTTGAGCATGCGGTCGAAGGAGAACTTCACGTCCTCGGAGGTCAGCTTGTCACCGTTGCTGAACTGCAGGCCGTCCTTGAGCGTGCACTTGTAGACCTTGGTCGAGGTGTCGGTGAACCCGCACGACTCGGCGGCCTCCGGCTCGGGCTCGGTCCCCCCGTTGGGGAAGCTGAGCAGCGATTGGAAGACGTTGTTGAACAGCAGCCAGGACCCCGGGTCGTAACCGGAGGCCGGGTCGGTGGCCAGCACGTCGTCCGACATTCCCATGACGACGGAGGATCCGGTTCCTCCGGAATCGCCGCTGTCGGCTCCGCAGCCCGTCAAAAGCCCGGAGGCCAGCCCTGCCACTACGGGCAGGACCGGCCACTGGTTGCGCATCTTCACGGCAATGTGCCTTCTCGTCGGTGTCAGGACTCCCGGGGCCGCCGTCCCTGGGGCCCCGGGGACGGAGGTCAGCCGCTCACGCCACGGCTGAGCTCCCACAACTGGAGAGTCGAGGAGGAGTTGAGAGCGTACGCGGTACCGGTGACGTCGTCGCGGGCGGCCACGTACTGCTTGCCCTGCCACAGCGGCAGGATCGGCACGTCGTCCGCGACGGTGTCCTGGATCTGGGTCAGATCCGGGGAAGCGGCGATGCGGTCGGCCTCGCGGCGGGACGCCGGGATGAGGCTGTTGATGATCTTGCTGTTGCGGTACGGCAGCTTGAGGAAGTTGTCCTTGTCCAGGAACGGCGCCAGGTAGTTGTCGGCGTCCGGGAAGTCGGGGAACCAGCCCATGCCCCAGACGTCGTACGCGCCCTTGCGCTCGGCCGGGATGTAGTCCTTCCAGAGCGCGCCCTGGATGCTGACGTCGAACAGACCGCTGCCGTTGAGCTGCTTCTGAAGGATCTCGAATTCCTTCTTGGTGGCCGAGCCGTAGTGGTCGGTCGTGTAGTGCAGCGTCAGCTTCACCGGGGTGGTGATGTTGGCGGCCGCCAGCAGGGACTTGGCCTTGGCGGTGCTCGGGTCGCCGTACTTGTTGAAGAACGAGTTGGAGTGGCCGGTGATGCTGGCCGGGACCAGCGAGAACAGCGGCTCGGCCTGGGTGCCGTAGACCTTGGAGACGAGCTCGCCGCGGTTGATCAGCTGGGCCATCGCCTGGCGCACGGCCTTCGACTTCACGCTCGGGGCGTCGGTGTTGAAGGCGAGGTAGCGGATCTCGAGTCCGGCCATCTCGACGAGGTCGACGCTGTTGTCCGAGTCGTTGGACAGCTTCTGGATCTGCTCCGGCGACATGCTGCGGGTCATGACGTCGATGTCACCCTTGTCGAGCGCCTTGCCCATCGCGTCCGCGTCCGCGTAGGAGACCATCTCCGCCTTGGAGTTGTTCACCTTGAGCGTCCCCTTGTAGTTGGGGTTCTTGGTGAACGTGGCCTTCACGAGCGAGTCGTCCTTGACCTCGCTCTGCAGCGTGTACGGACCGGAGCCGTCCACGTCGAAGCCGTCGCGCAGCTTCTTCTTCTCGTAGTCGTCGGGGTTGACGATGCCGGCGACCGGGGTCGACAGCTTGTACGGGAAGGTGGCGTCGGCGGTCTTCAGGTGGAAGATGACGTCGCGGTCGCCCTTGGCCTCGACCGTGTCGATGGTGGAGAGCAGGCCGACCGGGCCGCCCTCCGCGTTGATGGCCCGCACGCGGTCGATGGAGTACTTGACGTCCTGCGCGGTGATGGCGTCGCCGTTGGCGAACTTCAGGCCCTCACGCAGCTTGCAGGCGTAGCGCTCATTGCCGGAGTCGGTGAATCCGCAGCTCTCGGCGGCCTCGGGGACGGGTTCGCCCTCGCCACGCGGCTGGATCATCAGCGTCTGCACGGTCTGGCGCAGGATGTTCCAGGTGCCCACGTCGTACGCGTACGCCGGATCGAGCGGCGCAGGGGCATCCTTGGTGGCGGTGAACTGGTCCGTCGTCCCGACGACGATCGCGTCCCCACCGCTGCTGCCGCTGTCGGAACCACCACAGGCGGCGAGCACGGGCGCGAGCAGGCCGACCACGGCCGGCAGCACCAATGTCTTGCGGTTCATGCTCGTGTTTCTCCAGAGCTGTTCAGGTCCGTGTACCCGGCATGCAGGGGTGTCGCGGCGGATCACGGGGGTAGGGGCGATGGTTCTCGCGACGAGATTAGTCCGCACCTGCACGAGGGTTCGCAGTCACTGGAGTTGAGCCACCATCACGCAGCGGAACCGGCCGTGGACAGACCGGAAGCCCGTGACAGGAAGGATTAGTGCAGCTTTCCATCAATCGGGACACAAGGGCACAGCGGCCCACCCCGAAACGGGGCCGACTGCACACACCGTCCGACCTGTCGAGCCCCGTGCGAGTGGCGAACGTCACACCATCAACAGGCGTGATCGGCACCGGAATTCGGCCGGTCGTCTTGTTTCGAATTCCTTCGCACACCGGACTCCGGAATTCCTGTCCTATCGACTCTGCACACTGGGTGAACGCTCAGCGCATTTCTGTCATCAAGGCCGTCTTTCAAGGCCGTCATCCGTGCCGTCATCAACGCGGTGATCGGTTCTGTGATCGGCTCCGGCGTCACGTGGCGATCAGACCGCGCAGGAATGTCAGGTCCACGTCTTCCAGGCTAGTGACGACGGTTCGCCGGGCGGCGGGCGCGATGGGGGCCACCGACGGCACCACGACCACGTGGCAGCCCGCGGCCTCGGCCGCCGCGACGCCGGTCGCGGTGTCCTCGACGACCGCGCATCTGGCCGGGTCCACCCCGAGTCCCGCGGCCGCGGTCAGATAGGGGTCGGGGTGCGGCTTGGTGCGCGGCACCTCGTCGCCGGCCACCGACAGGGCGAAGTGCTGGGGGCCGAGCGAGCTGAGCACGCGGTCGATGATGCGCCGGTGGGAGGCGGAGACCAGGGCCGTGGGGATCTCGAACTCGGAGAGCTCGGCGAGCAGCCTGGCGGCGCCCGGCATCAGCGGCAGGGCGCGGGTGATGCGCTCCTCGAATCCCTGGTTGAGCAGCACCGTGAGCTCGGCGAGGGCGATGTCGGCGCCGGTCGCCTCGATCAGGAACCCCGCACTGCGGGTCATGGGACCGCCGACCACGACATGGCGCCAGGAGTCGTCGAGGGTGTGGCCGAGACCGGCGAAGATCTCGCATTCGACGTCCCACCAGAAGCCCTCGGTGTCCACCAGGGTTCCGTCCATGTCGAGGAGCACGGCCTGAAGAGCGGAGCCTTCGGCCGTACGGGTTCCGAGCGCAGGGACCGTACTGGTCATCCGGGCGCACCTCCTTGAGGGACGATCAGGCCGGTTCCCGCGCGGGAACCGGCCTGCAGTGGACCGACCAGTGTACGACTGTCGCGGCGGAAACGCCTCGTTTATCCGGCGTGGTCCGGGGCACACCGTCTGTACGCCGCGCGCCGCTGTGAGCTGCGCCTTCGCCGGATCCGGCGCGCCGTTTCGGTGCGCCGTCGCAGCGCGTCGTATCAGCGCGCGTTGAAGTACTTCGCCTCCGGGTGGTGGATCACGATCGCGTCCGTGGACTGCTCGGGGTGCAGCTGGAACTCCTCCGAGAGCTTCACGCCGATCCGCTCGGGCTCCAGCAGGTCCGCGATCTTGGCCCGGTCCTCCAGGTTCGGACACGCTCCGTAGCCGAGGGAGAAGCGGGCGCCCCGGTACTTGAGGGCGAACATGTCCTCCATCGCGCCCGGGTCCTCACCGGCGAAGCCCAGCTCCGACCGCACGCGCGCGTGCCAGTACTCGGCCAGTGCCTCGGCCAACTGGACGGACAGGCCGTGCAGTTCGAGGTAGTCGCGGTAGGCGTTCGCCTCGAACATGCGCGCCGTCTCCTCGCCGATCCGCGAGCCGACGGTGACGACCTGGAGGCCGACGACGTCCGTCTCGCCGGACTCCTGCGGGCGGAAGAAGTCCGCGAGGCACAGCCGGCGGCCGCGGCGCTGGCGCGGGAAGGTGAAGCGGGTGCGCTCGTTGCCGTGCTCGTCCAGGATGATCAGGTCGTCGTCCTTGGAGACGCACGGGAAGTAGCCGTGGACGACGGCCGCTTCGAGGAGGTTCTCGGTCTGGAGCTTGTCGAGCAGACCGCGCAGCCGCGGCCGCCCGTCGGTCTCGACGAGTTCCTCGTACGACGGCCCCTCGCCGGTGCGGGCCTGCTTCAGGCCCCACTGGCCCTTGAACAGCGCGCCCTCGTCGAGCCAGCTCGCGTACTCCTTGAGCTGGATGCCCTTGATGACGCGGGTGCCCCAGAACGGCGGCTCCGGAATGCGGTTGTCGATGGCGACGTCCGAGCGGACGTGGCCCTCCTCCGGGTGCTCCTCCACCTCGGCGGGGGCGGTCGCCCGCACCCGGCGCTGCTTGAGCTCGGGCAGCTTCGCACCGGGCACGCCGCGCTTGACGCCGATGAGCGCGTCCATCAGGCGCAGGCCCTCGAACGCGTCGCGGGCGTAGCGGACCTCGCCGTCGTAGACCTCGTGCAGGTCCTGCTCGACGTACGCGCGCGTGAGGGCCGCGCCGCCGAGGATGACCGGGTAGGTCGCCGCCAGATTGCGCTGGTTGAGCTCCTCCAGGTTCTCCTTCATGATCACCGTGGACTTGACCAGGAGTCCCGACATGCCGATCACGTCGGCGCGGTGCTCCTCGGCCGCCTCCAGGATCGCGGAGACCGGCTGCTTGATGCCGAGGTTGACGACGTTGTAGCCGTTGTTGGACAGGATGATGTCGACCAGGTTCTTGCCGATGTCGTGGACGTCGCCGCGCACGGTCGCCAGCACGATGGTGCCCTTGCCCTCGGCGTCGGTCTTCTCCATGTGCGGCTCGAGGTAGGCGACCGCGCTCTTCATCACCTCGGCGGACTGCAGCACGAACGGCAGCTGCATCTGGCCGGAGCCGAAGAGCTCGCCGACGACCTTCATGCCGTCCAGCAGCGTCTCGTTGACGATGTCCAGCGCCGGGCGCTCCTGGAGGGCCTCGTCGAGGTCCGCCTCCAGACCGTTGCGCTCGCCGTCGATGATGCGCCGCTTGAGGCGCTCGTCCAGCGGCAGCGCCGCCAGCTCCTCCGCCTTGCCGGCCTTCAGCGACTTCGCGGTGGCGCCCTCGAACAGCTGCATGAGCTTTTGCAGCGGGTCGTAGCCCTCGGCGCGGCGGTCGTAGATCAGGTCGAGGGCGGTGGTGACCTGCTCCTCGTCGAAGCGGGCGATCGGCAGGATCTTGGAGGCGTGCACGATCGCCGAGTCCAGGCCCGCCTTGACGCACTCGTCCAGGAAGACGGAGTTGAGCAGGATGCGGGCGGCCGGGTTGAGGCCGAAGGAGATGTTCGACAGGCCCAGCGTGGTCTGCACGTCCGGATGGCGGCGCTTGAGCTCGCGGATCGCGTCGATGGTGGCCAGGCCGTCCTTGCGGGACTCCTCCTGGCCGGTGCAGATGGTGAAGGTCAGGGTGTCGATGAGGATGTCCGACTCGTGGATGCCCCAGTTCCCCGTCAGGTCCTCGATCAGCCGCTCGGCGATCTCGACCTTCTTCTCCGGGGTCCTCGCCTGGCCCTCCTCGTCGATGGTCAGCGCGATCAGCGCGGCGCCGTGCTCCTGGGCCAGCCGGGTGACGCGCGCGAACCGGGACTCGGGGCCGTCGCCGTCCTCGTAGTTGACCGAGTTGATGACCGCGCGCCCGCCGAGCTTCTCCAGACCCGCCCGGATGACGTCGACCTCGGTGGAGTCCAGCACGAGCGGCAGGGTGGAGGCGGTGGCGAAGCGGCCGGCCAGCTCCTCCATGTCGGCGACGCCGTCCCGGCCGACGTAGTCCACGCACAGGTCCAGCATGTGGGCGCCTTCGCGGATCTGGTCGCGGGCCATCTCCACGCAGTCGTCCCAGCGGCCCTCCAGCATCGCCTCGCGGAACTTCTTGGAGCCGTTGGCGTTCGTGCGCTCGCCGATGGCGAGGTACGCGGTGTCCTGACGGAACGGCACCGTCTGGTAGAGGGAGGCGGCACCGGGCTCGGGCTGCGGGCGGCGCTCGGTCGGGGCGGTCGCCCGGACCCGCTCGACCAGCTGCCGCAGGTGCTCGGGTGTGGTGCCGCAGCAGCCGCCGACGAGGGAGAGGCCGTAGTCGCGGACGAAGGTCTCGTGGGCGTCGGCCAGTTCGGACGGGCTCAGCGGGTAGCTCGCGCCGTCCTTGCCGAGGACCGGGAGGCCGGCGTTCGGCATGCAGGACAGCGGGATGCGGGAGTGCCGGGAGAGGTAGCGCAGGTGCTCGCTCATCTCGGCGGGGCCGGTGGCGCAGTTCATGCCGATCATGTCGATGCCGAGCGGCTCCAGCGCGGTCAGCGCGGCGCCGATCTCGGAGCCCAGCAGCATGGTGCCGGTCGTCTCGACGGTGACGGAGACGATGATCGGAAGGTCCAGGCCGGAGATCTCGCGGGCCCGCTGGGCGCCGATCACCGCGGCCTTGGTCTGCAGCAGGTCCTGGGTGGTCTCCACGATCAGCGCGTCGGCGCCGCCCGCGATCAGGCCCTCGGCGTTCTGCTGGAAGGCGTCGCGGATCGTGGTGTACCCGATGTGGCCGAGCGTGGGCAGCTTGGTGCCGGGGCCGATGGAGCCCAGCACCCAGCGCTGGCGGCCGTCGCGGGCGAGGTAGCCGTCGGCGGTCTCGCGGGCGATGCGGGCGCCCGCCTCGGACAGCTCGTAGACCCGTTCGGGGATGTCGTACTCGGCCATCGCGGCGTAGTTGGCGCCGAAGGTGTTGGTCTCGACGCAGTCCACGCCGGCGTCGAAGTACTCCGCGTGCACCGAGCGGACGATGTCGGGGCGGGTCAGGTTCAGGATCTCGTTGCAGCCCTCGAGGTTCTGGAAGTCCTCGAGGGTGGGGTCCTGCGCCTGGAGCATGGTGCCCATGGCTCCGTCGGCCACCACCACACGGGTGGCGAGCGCCTCACGGAGCGCGGACACACGGGTCCGGCTGTCGGCGGAAGGGGTCAGTGGCGACGAGGCCATGAAGGGGCTCCCTTGAAGTGCGACGGCTGTCGGCTTTGCGTCCGCCCGCGGATCTTCCGCGGTGGGCGCACCTCGCCAGGGTAACCGGGTCCGGACGAGGACGGACGGGGCGTCCACGACGCGGACGAGGATGACGGACAGGCCACTTGCGGGATACGTGTGACGCAACAGATCTCGACGGATGACAGCCGACCATTGGCGAGAGGTCGGCATCGACCGGTAGTGTTCGGCATTGCCGAACAGCGGCAGCGACGTCGTTCGTCGACGGTCGAAGGGGACGGAGGCAGTACGGCGATGGCACGGAACATCCAGTCGCTCGAACGGGCGGCCGCGATGCTGCGGCTGCTCGCGGGTGGCGAGCGACGGCTCGGCCTCTCGGACATCGCCTCGTCTCTGGGTCTCGCCAAGGGCACCGCCCACGGCATCCTGCGCACCCTCCAGCAGGAGGGCTTCGTCGAGCAGGACGACGCCTCCGGGCGCTATCAGCTGGGTGCCGAACTGCTCCGCCTGGGCACCACCTATCTCGACGTGCACGAGCTGCGGGCGCGCGCCCTGGTGTGGACCGACGACCTGGCCCGCTCCAGCGGCGAGAGCGTCTACCTCGGCGTACTGCACCAGCACGGCGTCCTCATCGTGCACCACGTCTTCCGGCCCGACGACAGCCGTCAGGTGCTGGAGATCGGGGCCATGCAGCCGCTGCACTCCACGGCCCTCGGCAAGGTCCTGTCGGCCTACGACCCGGTCGCCCACAGCGAGGCGATCGAGGCGGACCGCAAGGCCTTCACCGACCGCACGGTGTGCGACCTGGAGGACTTCGAGCACATCCTCGACATGTCGCGCGCGCGTGGGTACGCGGCCGACGTCGAGGAGACCTGGGAGGGCGTGGCCTCGGTGGCCGCGCCCATCCACGACCGGCGGCGGATGCCGGTGGGCGCCGTGGGCATCACCGGCGCCGTGGAGCGGCTGTGCCGGGACGGCGAGCTGCGCCCCGAACTCATCGCCGCGGTGCGGGACTGCGCCCGCGCGGTCTCGCGGGACCTGGGCGCCGGACGGTTCTGAACCCGTCGGGCCGGCGTCGGCGCGCGGCACCTACCGCCCGGTCGGTACGCACCGTGCTTGTTACCCCGCCGTACGCAGCTGACCTGCAAGATCGACATATCCGGCCGATCGATAACGATCGCATTTTCGCCAACAGGCCCCTTGACGGGCACGCGACCCCGGGGCAAGACTCCCGTCCATCGGTCGGCATTGTCGAACACCTAACGGCAATACGCGCTAGAGTGTGACAACGCCAAGGGCCGGCATCGCTCTCACCCCCGAGGGCAGCTCGAACTCCCGGAGGGACCCGGGGTTCGGTCCCCTGGACGAAGGACAAAGGAGTCGCGGGTGTCCAGCTCCGACATCTTCATCGGCGAGACCATCGGTACCGCCATACTCATCCTGCTCGGCGGTGGCGTCTGCGCCGCCGTGACGCTGAAGGCCTCCAAGGCCCGTAACGCCGGCTGGCTCGCCATCGCCTTCGGGTGGGGCTTCGCCGTCCTGACGGCGGTCTACATCTCCGGCCCGCTCTCCGGTGCCCACCTCAACCCCGCCGTCACCGTGGCCCTGGCCATCAAGGACAGCGACTGGAGCAACGTCCCGGTCTACTTCGCCGGCCAGCTGCTCGGCGCGATGATCGGCGCGACCCTGGTGTGGGTCGCCTACTACGGCCAGTTCCACGCGCACCTGACCGACAAGGAGATCGTCGGCGGTCCGGGCGCGCAGGCCACCAAGGTCAAGGCCGTCGAGGCGCAGGAGAAGGGCGCCGGCCCGGTCCTGGGCATCTTCTCCACCGGCCCCGAGATCCGCCACGCGGTGCAGAACCTCCTCACGGAGATCATCGGCACCATCGTGCTGATCCTCGCGGTGCTCACGCAGGGTCTCAACGACAAGGGCAACGGACTCGGCGTCCTGGGCGGTCTGATCACCGCGCTGGTCGTCGTCTCCATCGGCCTCTCGCTCGGCGGCCCGACGGGCTACGCGATCAACCCGGCCCGCGACCTGGGCCCGCGCATCGTGCACGCCCTTCTGCCCCTGCCCAACAAGGGCGGCTCCGACTGGGGCTACGCCTGGATACCGGTGGTCGGTCCGCTGATCGGCGGCGCGATCGCTGCAGGCATCTACAACGTCGCTTTTGCTTAAAGCACGGTGGAACAGTCCCCTTCTCAACTCAGTGAACCCCAGGAGCACACAGTGACCGACGCCCACACCGCCGGCCCGTTCATTGCCGCCATCGACCAGGGCACGACCTCCTCGCGCTGCATCGTCTTCGACCGGGACGGCCGTATCGTCTCCGTCGACCAGAAGGAGCACGAGCAGATCTTCCCCAAGCCGGGCTGGGTCGAGCACAACGCCACCGAGATCTGGACCAACGTCCAGGAGGTCGTCGCCGGGGCCATCGCCAAGGCCGGCATCACCCGCGACGACATCAAGGCCATCGGCATCACCAACCAGCGCGAGACCACCGTGCTGTGGGACAAGAACACCGGTGAGCCCGTCCACAACGCCATCGTGTGGCAGGACACCCGCACCGACGCCCTGTGCAAGGAGCTCGGGCGCAATGTCGGCCAGGACCGCTTCCGCCGCGAGACCGGCCTCCCCCTCGCCTCCTACTTCGCCGGTCCCAAGGCCCGCTGGCTGCTGGACAACGTGGACGGCCTCAAGGAGCGCGCCGAGGCCGGGGACATCGTCTTCGGCACCATGGACACCTGGGTCATCTGGAACCTGACCGGCGGCACGGACGGCGGCAAGCACGTCACCGACGTCACCAACGCCTCCCGCACCATGCTGATGAACCTGCACACCATGGAGTGGGACGAGAAGATCGCCGAGTCGATCGGCGTGCCGCTGCAGATCCTGCCCGAGATCCGCTCCTCCGCCGAGGTCTACGGCGAGATCACCGGCGGCAAGCTGGGCGACCTGCTCGGCGGCATCCCGGTCGCCTCCGCGCTCGGTGACCAGCAGGCGGCCCTGTTCGGGCAGACCTGCTTCGCCGAGGGCGAGACCAAGTCGACGTACGGCACCGGCACCTTCATGGTGATGAACACCGGCGACAAGATCATCAACTCGTACGCCGGTCTGCTCACCACGGTCGGCTACAAGATCGGCGACCAGAAGACGGTCTACGCCCTGGAGGGCTCGATCGCCGTCACCGGCTCCCTGGTGCAGTGGATGCGCGACCAGATGGGCCTGATCTCCACCGCCGCCGAGATCGAGACGCTCGCGCTGTCGGTCGAGGACAACGGCGGCGCCTACTTCGTGCCGGCCTTCTCCGGCCTGTTCGCCCCGCACTGGAACGCCGACGCCCGCGGTGTGATCGCCGGCCTGACCCGGTACGTCACCAAGGCGCACCTCGCGCGCGCCGTCCTGGAGGCCACCGCCTGGCAGACCCGGGAGATCGCCGACGCCATGACGAAGGACTCCGGCGTCGAGCTGTCCACCCTCAAGGTCGACGGCGGCATGACCGCCAACAACCTGCTGATGCAGACGCTCTCCGACGTCCTGGACGCCCCCGTGGTGCGCCCGATGGTCGCCGAGACCACCTGCCTCGGTGCCGCCTACGCCGCCGGTCTCGCCGTCGGCTTCTGGAACAACACCGACGACCTGCGCGCCAACTGGCGCCGGGCCGCCGAGTGGACCCCCCGCATGGACGCGGAGACCCGCGACCGTGAGTACAAGAACTGGCTCAAGGCCGTCGACCGGACCATGGGCTGGCTCGAGGACGAGAGCTGACGAGGGCCCGCAAAGGCCGAGCCGGCTCTGATGAGGAGTAAGAACCCGAAATGACCAGTCAGTCCACCCTGCAGTCCGTGCCTGCCCTGGGCACCCGCCCGGCCCCCGGCTTCACCGCGAGCCGCGCCGAGACCCGGGAGCAGCTCGCCAAGGCGTCGTTCGACCTTCTCGTGATCGGCGGAGGCATCCTGGGCATCTCCACCGCCTGGCACGCCGCACAGTCCGGCCTCAGGGTGGCTCTGGTCGACGCCGGCGACTTCGCCGGCGCCACCTCTTCCGCCTCCTCCAAGCTCCTCCACGGCGGTCTGCGCTACCTGCAGACCGGCGCGGTGAAGCTGGTGGCGGAGAACCACTTCGAGCGCCGTGCGGTCTCCCGCCAGGTGGCACCACACCTGGCGAACCCGCTCACGTTCTACCTCCCCGTGTACAAGGGCGGGCCGCACGGCGCTGCGAAGCTCGGGGCGGGCGTCTTCGCCTACTCCGCGCTCTCCGCGTTCGGTGACGGCGTCGGCCACCTCCTCTCCCCCGCCAGGGCGGCGCAGGACGTGCCCGAGCTGCGCACCGAGAACCTCAAGGCCGTGGCCGTCTACGGCGACGACCAGATGAACGACGCGCGCATGGCGCTGATGACGGTCCGCGCGGCCGTCGAGTCGGGCGCCGTCGTCCTCAACCACGCCGAGGTGACCGGCCTGCGCTTCACCCGGGGCCGGGTCACCGGCGCCGAGCTGCGCGACCGCACCTCGGGCGACGAGTTCGGCGTCGACGCCCGGCTCGTGCTGAACGCGACCGGCCCGTGGGTCGATCACCTGCGCAAGATGGAGGACCCCAATGCCGCGCCGTCGATCCGGCTGTCGAAGGGCGCGCATCTGGTCCTGAAGCGGACCTCGCCGTGGAAGGCCGCCCTGGCCACCCCGATCGACAAGTACCGCATCACCTTCGCCCTCCCCTGGGAGGACATGCTGCTGCTCGGCACCACCGACGAGGAGTTCGAGGGCGACCCGGCGGACGTCGCGGTCACCGAGCAGGACATATCCCAGATCCTCGACGAGGCCGCCTTCTCGGTCCGCGACCAGCAGCTCTCCCGGGATCTGATCACGTACTCCTTCGCGGGTCTGCGGGTGCTGCCCGGCGGTCCCGGCAGCACGGCGAAGGCCAAGCGGGAGACCGTGGTCACGGAGGGCCGCGGCGGCATGCTGTCGGTCGCGGGCGGCAAGTGGACGACCTTCCGCCACATCGGCCGTACGGTCATGAAGAAGCTGGAGTCGCTGCCGGGCCACCCGCTGGGCGACGACTTCGAGCCCATCGCCTCGCTGCCGAAGAAGCTGCCGCTGCCCGGCGTCGCCAACCCGCGCGCGGTCGCGCACCGGCTGCTGGTGGACCACCCGGCGCCCGGGCCGCGGATGGCCGCCGACACGGCCAAGCACCTGGCGACGCACTACGGTTCGCTGGCCTTCGACATCGCGCGGCTGGCGAACGAGAACCCGGAGCTGGGCGAGCGGGTGCACCCCGACGCCCCGGAGATCTGGGCGCAGGTCGTCTACGCCCGGGACAACGAGTGGGCCGAGACGCCGGACGACGTGCTGCGCCGCCGTACGACGCTGACGATCCGGGGCCTGGCCACGGACGAGGTCCGCGCGAAGGTCCAGGACCTGCTCGACAAGAAGTGACCTCGTGCCGGTCCCTTCCCCTGGCCAGGGCCGGCACGACAGCGGAGCGACCCCTCTCCCCTAGGGGGCCGGATCCGCGGGCAGGGGCGGCTCCGCGCCGACGGAGCCGCCCCTTTCGCGTGGCCGGAGATTGCGGGCCTGAGCTGAGCGTTCGGCACCCCGTTCAGCCGGTTGGAACGCCATAATGGCGTGAGACATCGGATGTCTGGACGACAGGGAGGCGGGACATGGCGGTCACCGACGAGGCGATCGAGAAGATCAAGGGGATGATCGTCTCCGGCGCGCTGCGCCCCGGCGACCGGCTGCCCAAGGAGAGCGAGCTGGCGGCCGAGCTCGGGCTGTCCCGCAACTCCCTGCGGGAGGCGGTGCGCGCCCTGTCGCTGATCCGGATCCTGGACGTACGGCAGGGCGACGGCACGTATGTCACCAGCCTCGACCCGCAGTTGCTGCTGGAGGCGCTGAGTTTCGTCGTCGACTTCCACCGTGACGACACCGTGCTGGAGTTCCTGGCGGTGCGGCGCATCCTGGAGCCGGCCGCCACCGCGATGGCCGCCTCGCGCATCAGCGAGCAGCAACTGGACGCGCTGGCCGCCCAGTTGGACAAGCTCGGGGACGCGCCGTCGGTGGAGGAGCTGGTGGCCTGCGACCTCGACTTCCACCGCGGCATCGTGCAGACGTCCGGCAACTCGGTGCTCTGCTCGCTGCTGGACGGCCTGTCGGGACCGACCACGAGGGCCCGCATCTGGCGCGGCCTGACCCAGGAGGACGCGGTCAGCCGCACACTGCACGAGCACCGGGCGATCCTGGCCGCGCTGCGCGACCGGGACGCGGAGGCGGCGCGGTCGTGGGCCACCGTGCACATCGCGAGCGTCGAGCAGTGGTTGCGTTCGACACTGTGAGGTACGCGCAAGGAGGGGGTGTCCCGGGCTCCCGAACAGGGCAGTGATCCGTTCATCCGCCCGTGCACGGGGGCTGCGAGTGCCCCCGTCGCACGCCGTAAGGTTGGGTGGTCAAGCGAGGGCATGTCGGAAAGGAGGCCTGGGTGATCGAGCTCGAGGGGGTTCCCGAGCTGATCGACCCGGTCATGGTGGCCGCGTTCGAAGGCTGGAACGATGCCGGCGACGCAGCCTCCGCCGCGGTCGCGCATCTGGACAAGGAGTGGAAGGGCGAGGTGTTCGCGGCGCTGGACGCCGAGGACTACTACGACTTCCAGGTGAACCGCCCCACGGTGTGGATGGACGGCGGCGTGCGCAAGATCACGTGGCCGACCACGCGCCTCTCGGTGGTCCGGGTCGGCGGCGACAAGCCGCGCGACCTCGTACTCGTCCGTGGCATCGAACCGTCCATGCGCTGGCGCTCGTTCTGCAACGAGCTGCTGGGCTTCGCGCACGAACTCGGTGTCGAGCTGGTGGTCGTGCTGGGCGCCCTGCTCGGTGACACCCCGCACACCCGTCCGGTCCCGATCAGCGGCACCACGTCCGACGCGGACCTGGCGCGCCGGATGGACCTGGAGGAGACGAAGTACGAGGGGCCGACGGGCATCGTCGGGATCCTCCAGGAGGCCTGTACGCACGCGGGCGTGCCGGCGGTGTCGCTGTGGGCGGCCGTGCCGCACTACGTCTCGCAGCCGCCGAACCCGAAGGCGACGCTGGCCCTGCTCAACCGCCTGGAGGACCTGATCGACGTGCGCATCCCGCTGGGCGAGCTGCCCGAGGACGCGCGCGCCTGGCAGGTCGGCGTGGACCAGCTGGCCGCCGAGGACAGCGAGGTCGCCGAGTACGTCCAGACGCTGGAGGAGGCGCGGGACACCGCGGAGCTGCCGGAGGCGTCGGGCGAGGCGATCGCCCGCGAGTTCGAGCGCTATCTGCGGCGCCGGGACGGTTCGGGCCCGGCGGGCGGCGGGCACGCCACCGCGGACGGCAGCGACAGCCCGCCCTACCTGCGGGACAACCCCGGCCGGCCGAAACCGCCGAAGCCGCCCAAGCCGGACACGGAGGACGACGAGTCCTCGGAGGAATGAGCGAGTGAGGACCGAGTGAGGGCGGTGCGCCGGTGGCGCACCGCCCTTCTCGTCGCCCGCGGCCGCACCGCGCGTCAGAACGCCGACGACTTTGGCCGGATTAGGACGTGACCGCTACTTCCGGTCGGATTGCACACGTTACCCAATTCAACTTGTCTCAAACCAAGTTGGCGAAAACAGCCTTTACGCGTCGGCGTGCGCGTGCTTGGTTGTGGAGCGACGACGCACCCGCACGGACCGAACCGAAGGGAGCGGCACCGATGAGCGACCAGGTACAGCCGGCACAGGGTCCCGGGGCCGGCGGGCCCGGACCCGACGGAGCGGGATTCACCTATCGAGGAGCCGAGCAGGAACTGATCGTGGTCGCGAGCGCCGAGGCACGGCTGCGCGCCCGCAGCGAGGGCGTCCGCTCGGCCGCCGGTGCCGACGTCTCGGCCCTCAACATGTTCCTCAGCGACGAACAGCTGCGTCTGCAGCCGCTGTTCGGCAGCGAGGAACGCCTCCAGCAGACCTCCCCGGCACCCGGCGAGCGGAGCGTTCCCGACCTCGCGCTGTTCTACCGGGTGCGGGGCGGGGAGAGCCGCGCCCAGGAACTGCGGTCGCGGATCGCGGCCCTGCCGGGGATCGACACGGCGTACGTGAAGCCGGGCGCCGTCCCCGCGACGGTGGCCGACGACGGCCGCCTGAAGGAAGGCGCCCCGGTCACACCGGACTTCAGCGGCCGTCAGGGCTATCTGCGCCCCGCCCCCGACGGGATCGACGCCCACTGGGCGTGGCACCGGCCCGGTGGCTCGGGTCAGGGGGTGACGGTCGTCGACGTCGAAGGCGCCTGGCAGTTGGGCCACGAGGACCTGGCCGCCAAGCTGGCCGGCGTCGTGGTCGGCACCCCGCTGACCGATCTCGCCTGGCGCAACCACGGCACCGCCGTGATCGGCGTGATCGGCGGCGACCGCAGCGAGTACGGCGTGTGCGGCATCGTGCCCGAGGCCGTGACCGCGGCCGCGTCCTTCCAGGACATCGGCACGGCGGCCGCGATCCACGCGGCGGCCGACCGGCTCTCCCCCGGCGACGTCGTCCTGGTCGAACTCCACCGTCCGGGGCCGCGGTTCGAGTACGCCGAGCGCGACGACCAGCGCGGCTACCTCCCCCTGGAGTGGTGGCCGGACGACTTCGCGGCCGTCCGCTCCGCCACCGCCCGCGGCATCCTCGTCGTCGCGGCCGCGGGCAACGGCGGCGAGTCGCTGGACGACGCGCTCTACGAGCGCCGCCCCGACGAGTTCCCCGAGTGGTGGCGCAACCCGTTCAACCCCTCCAACCAGTCCTCCGGCGCGGTTCTGGTCGGCGCGGGCGCACCGCCGCCCGGCACGCACGGCCGCGACCACGGACCGGACCGGTCGAGGCTCGCGTTCTCCAACTACGGCGCCCGCGTGGACGCGCAGGGCTGGGGCCGCGAGGTCACGACCACCGGCGGCTTCTGGGACCGGCCCGGCGATCTGCAGGGCGGGCCCGAGGAGGTCGCCTGGTACACGGACACGTTCTCGGGGACGTCCTCCGCCTCCCCGGTCGTGGTCGGCGCACTGGCCGCGCTGCAGGGAATGCTCAGGACGGCGGGCCAGACGCCGATGTCCCCGGAACGTGCCCGCGAGGTGCTGCGTGCGACGGGCTCGCCGCAGCAGGACGCACCGGGCCGGCCCGCCTCCCAGCGGATCGGCAACCGGCCCGACATCAAGGCGGCGGTCAGCCGGCTGCTGCCGCAGTCGGTCGGCTCGGGCCAGGCCGAGCGGTACTGGGACGAGTTGCTGCCGTATCCGCGCGAACTCCCGCCGAGGCTCAGGCTGTTCGTGGCCGGCGCCTGGCGGAACCTCAACGACCCGTCCCCGGAGATCCGCCAGGCGGTGCACTCCGCCTTCGCGGGGGGACGGCCCGACGTCCGAGTGTGGTTCTCGGACGACGAGATCGTCGGCCTGGTCGTCACGGGCTGACGTATCCCAACCATCAGGGAAGGTGACACCCGCATGAGCACCATTCCGCAGATGAGCCAACCGGGACAACAGCAAGGCCAGCAGTACCCGAGCACATCGCCCTACCAGCAGCACCAGCAGCACCAGCAGCAGCCGTTCGGGCAGCAGCAGATGGGGCAGCAGCCGTTCGGGCAGCAGCAGCCGTTCGGTCAGCAGCAGGGCTTCGGCCAGCAGCAGGGCCTCGGCCAGCAGCAGCCGATGGGCATGAGCGGCTCCCTGGAACAGCTCCAGCAGCTCGGCCAGCAGCAGCCGTACCAGCACCTGCTGCAGCAGATGGGGCAGCAGCAGCCCTACGGTCAGCAACAGCAGCAGGACCAGCAGGACCAGCAGGCCCAGCAGCAGGAGCAGCAGACGCAGGCGCAGCTCCACCAGCTCACGCAGACGGTCGTCCAGCAGGTGATCCAGCAGGTCCAGGCGCAGGCGCTCGCTGCCGGCGTGGCGAACGGCTTCGTCGACATCGTCCACCCGCTGCAGGGCCAGCCGCAGCAGGTCTTCCTGCGCATCAACAACCAGTTCCGGGTCCTCAACAACCCGACCCCGCAGCTGCACCAGCAGATCCAGGAGGCCTTCGCGTTCGGCCACCAGGTGATCGGCGTCTGGGACACCCAGTCCCCGAACGTCCTGCGCAGCGTGCGGATCCAGCGCATCTGACCGGCCGCTGACCGCAGCAGGGGCGCTTCCTCCGCGGAGGAAGCGCCCCTTTCCGTGCGTGCGCTACGAGTACTACAGGGCCACGCCCAGCAGGGCGTCCACGGCGCGCGACACGACACCCGGGGCGCCGGTGTCGGTGCCGCCCTCGGCGTGCTGCAGCTCGGCCCAGCGGTCGACCGCGGCGAGCGCGGCCGGTGCGTCCAGGTCGTTCGCGAGCGCTTCCCGGATCTCCTCGACCAGGGCCTCGGCCGGCGGGCCGTCGGGCCGGGAGACCGCGGCGCGCCAGCGGCCGAGCCGGGCCACGGCGTCCGCGAGCACCTGGTCGGTCCACTCCCAGTCGGAGCGGTAGTGGTGGGCGAGCAGCGCCAGCCGGATCGCGGCGGGATCCACCCCGTCGCGCCGCAGCGCGGACACGAAGACCAGATTGCCCTTGGACTTGGACATCTTCTCGCCGTCCAGGGCGACCATGCCGGCGTGCACGTACGCCTTGGCCATGGGGAACTCGCCGGTCAGCACCTGGGCGTGCGAGGCGCCCATCTCGTGGTGCGGGAAGGCGAGGTCGGAGCCGCCGCCCTGGACGTCGAAGCCCATGCCGAGGTGGTCCAGGGCGATGGCGACGCACTCGATGTGCCAGCCGGGTCGGCCGGGGCCGAGCGATCCGCCGTCCCAGCTGGGCTCGCCCTCACGGGCGCTCATCCACAGCATCGGGTCGAGCGGGTTCTTCTTGCCCGGGCGGTCGGGATCGCCGCCGCGCTCGGCGGACAGGATCCGCATGGCGGCCGCGTCGAGGTTCGAGACCTTGCCGAAGTTCGGGTCGGACTCGACGGAGAAGTAGATGTCGCCCTCGAGTTCGTAGGCGGCGCCCGCGTCCCGGAGCCGCTCCACCAGCGGGACGATGCCGGGTATCGCCTCGACCGCGCCTATGTAGTGCTGCGGGGGCAGCATCCGCAGGGCGGTCATGTCCTCGCGGAAGAGGGCCGTCTCCTGCTCGGCGAGGGCGACCCAGTCGACGCCGTCACGCTGCGCCCGCTCCAGGAGCGGATCGTCGACGTCGGTGACGTTCTGGACGTAGTGAACCTGCCGCTTGGTGTCGAGCCACACGCGCTGCACGAGGTCGAACGCGTTGTAGGTCGCCGCGTGACCCATGTGGGTCGCGTCGTACGGAGTGATGCCGCAGACGTAGATACGGGCGACGGGACCGGGGTCGAGGGGGACCAGACCGCCGGTCGCGGTGTCGTGGATCCTCAGGTCGCGGCCCTGACCAGGCAGGGCGGGGACCTCGGAAGCGGGCCAGGCATGCATGTCATGAGCCTAACCGGACGGAAGTTCCGTATACGAACCGGACCGGGCCGGATGGCCGGTAGGGCGCTCTTGCGCGACACCGGCCACTCTGCTCCTAGACCGGCGGCCAGGGAATGGCCGGCCACTCCCCGCTCGGCTCCGGGTGCCTGCCGGATTCCAGCAGTACGGCGACCCGCGCGCGCGTGGCGTCCAGTTCGGCGGCGGTGATCAGGCCGGACAGCCGTGTGGCCAGCGCTCCCCGGTCGCCCAGGGAGTCCTGGAGGGCCTTGAGGGCGTCGACCGCCTCCGGGGCCAGCGCCTCGCCCGCCCACCCCCACAGCAGGGTCCTGAGCTTGTTCTCGGTGTTGAAGGTCACCCCGTGGTCGATCGCGTACAGCCGGCCCTCGGCCGTGGGCAGCAGATGGCCGCCCTTGCGGTCCGCGTTGTTGATCACGGCGTCGAGCACGGCGAGCCGGCGCAGCCGCTCGTCGTCGGCGTGCACCAGCAGCGCCGTCCGTCCCTCGCCCACCTCGGCGAGGCCGATCGCCTTCCAGCCGGGCTCGGGCTCCTCGCCCTCCACCAGGGCGAGCAGCTCCGCCTCGGCAGACACCTCGACCCACAGCTGGACCATTCCCTCGCCGTACGGCCCCGCGCGCAGCACGGTCGGCGGGACGAGGCCCCAGCCGGTCGCCTCGGAGACCGCGTAGGCGGCCACCTCGCGCTGGGCGAGCGTGCCGTCGGGGAAGTCCCACAGCGGCCGCTCGCCGGCGACGGGCTTGTAGATGCAGGCCGCTTCCCGGCCGTCGTGGGAGACCGTGCAGTACAGCGCGGCGTTGGAGGCCTCGCGGATACGGCCGCGGACGGTGAGCTCACCCTCCACGAGCAGGTCGACGTCGGTCACGCTCCGCGGCGGTATCCGTTCTGGCGCGGACATACGTGTCCTTCCGGGTCGAGCGGGAGGCTGCACAGCGGGCACGGCGGCCGCCCGGCGTTGACGACGTCGAGGGCGCGCTTGGCGAAGGCCCTCGCCTGCGCGCCGGTCAGCCGGACCCGCAGCATCGGGGGTCCGTTCTCCTCGTCCTGGAGCAGGCGCTCCTCGGCCTCGGCGAGGTCCTCCTCGGAGTCGGCGTCGAGCTCCACGAGGGCCTGCGCCTCGACGATCATGCGCTGTTCCTCGCCGTCCCAGGCGAGGGCCATGGTGCCGACCCGGAACTCCTCCTCCACGGGGGAGTCCAGCGGGTCGTTGTCATTGACCTCGGTGGAGGCCACGGCCGGCACGGCGGCGCTGCCGCCACTGCGGCGCACGACCTCGTCGAGCAGTTCGTCCATGCGCTCGGCGAGGGCGGCGACCTGGGTCTTCTCCAGGGCCACGCTGGTCACACGGGGGCCCGCGGTGGCCTGGAGGAAGAACGTACGGCGTCCGGGCAGCCCGACCGTGCCCGCCACGAAGCGGTCCGGCGGGTCGTAGAGGAACACCTGACGGGACACGTCCTGTCTCCTGGATTCGTGGATCGGCATCGGACCGGATGACCGCCCGGACCGCGTGAGCGGAGGGGTGCGGTGCTACTGCGACCGCTTCACCCTACTGCTCCCGACGATCACGGTGCGCCCGCACCGCCCCCGACCGGGGCGTCGCCGGCCGGGGGTTCCTCGCGCGGCACCAGGGAGGTGAAGTCACCGGTGTCACCGAGGCGGACGAGGAACGGCCTCAGTCGTGTGTAACGGATCGCGGTGATGGAACACGGTTCAACGGAAATCCTCTGGAAGAGGTCGAGATGAAGTCCAAGGGCGTCCGCCACGAGCGACTTGATGATGTCGCCGTGCGAACACATCAGATAGACGGCGTCGGCGCCGTGGTCACGCTCCACGCGCGCGTTCCACTCGCGTACGGCCTCGGCGGCGCGGGTCTGCATCGCGCGCATCGACTCACCGCCCGGGAACGCGGCGGCCGACGGGTGCGCCTGCACGACCTGCATCAGCGGCTCGTCCGCCAGCTCGGCGAGCTTGCGGCCGGTCCAGTCGCCGTAGTGCGCCTCCCCGATCCGCTCCTCGGTGTGGGCGGTGAGGCCCGGCCGGGCCTCGAGGAGCGGCCGGAGGGTCTCCTGACAGCGCTGCAGGGGGCTGCTGACGACCTCGGAGATCGGCAGCTCGGCGAGGCGTCCGGGCAGGGCGGCGGCCTGGGCGGTGCCGCGTTCGTCGAGGGCGACGCCGGGCGTCCAGCCCGCGAGCACCCCCTCGGTGTTGGCGGTGGAACGTCCGTGCCGGACGAGGATCAGCGTGGGCATGCGGCCAAGCGTAGGCGCACGCCCGGGTGCATCCACGGGCGTGCGGCGGGAGAATACGCTCCGTGATCGTCGACTGCGCCATCTACCGCGACGGGCGTCGGACGGAGGGGCCCGAGGACTTCTCCGACGCCCTCGACATGTGCCGCCGCGGTGGCGACGCCTTCGTCTGGATCGGCCTCCACGAGCCGACCGAGAAGGAGTTCGACCGGGTCACGCAGGAGTTCGCCCTGCATCCGCTGGCCGTCGAGGACGCCCTGAACGCGCATCAGCGCCCCAAGCTCGAGGTGTACGACGACTCGCTGTTCGTGGTCCTCAAGCCGGTCGGCTACGAGGCCAAGAGCGACATCGTGACCTCCGGCGAGGTCATGGTCTTCCTCGGCGACTCGTTCGTGGTGACCGTCCGCCACGGCGAGGAGTCGCCGCTCGCGCACGTGCGCCACCGGCTCGAGGAGGAGCCGGACATGCTCCGGCACGGCCCCACGGCGGTGCTGTACGCGATCTCCGACGCCGTCGTCGACCACTACGTGGAGGTGGCGGACGAACTGGGCACCGACCTGGAGGAGCTGGAGGCGGAGGTGTTCTCGCCGACGGGTGGCGGCTCCCGGCACACCGCGTCCCGGATCTACGCCTTCAAGCGGCAGGTGCTGGAGTTCCGCCGGGCCACCGGCCCGCTGGCCCAGCCGCTGACCCGGCTCGCGGGCAACGGCCTGTTCGGCGTGAAAGTGCCGTTCGTGCACGAGAAGGCCCGGCCGTTCTTCCGGGACGTGAGCGACCACCTCACACGCGTGAACGAGGCGGTGGACGGTCTGGACCGGCTGGTCTCGGACGTGCTCTCCGCGCACCTCGCGCAGATGAGCGTCCGGCAGAACGACGACATGCGGAAGATCTCCGCGTGGGCCGCCATGGCCGCGGTCCCCACGATGATCGCGGGGATCTACGGCATGAACTTCGACCACATGCCCGAGCTGCACTGGACGGTGTCGTACCCGGCGGTGATCCTGCTGATGGCCGTGCTGGAGGTGCTGCTGTACCGGCTGCTCAAGCGCCGCGGCTGGCTGTGAGGCGGCGGCCCGGAGGAAGGCCCGGGGACGTCAGGCGAACTCGGGGGCGGTGCTCGCGGGCCCGCCGAGCGCGTCGCGCCGCTCCGGCATCCGCAGGCTGACCATCCGCCGCCAGCCCGCGAACCGCTCATAGGCGTAGACGGCCCGGATGCCCGCGGTGAGCAGGGCCGACTTCGCGCCGGACCAGCCGAGCGTGCGGCCCATGTGCGTCATGACGGCGATGCTGACGTCGCGGTAGACGCGGATCTCGGCGAGCGCGCACTCCCGCAGCGTCCGCTGGATCGTCCGGCCGTGCCCGGCGCGCGCGAAACGGAGCAACTCCTCGTGGCAGTAGGCCAGGTGGTTGTCCTCGTCGTGGGAGATCATCTTCACCGCGCGGCCGATGTCCGGGTGGTCGGCGAAATGCTTGCGCAGCAGCTCCATCTGCTCGGAGGCGCGCTGTTCGGTGACCCGGCTGTGCGAAAGGTAGACGACGATGTCCCGCACGGTGAGCGGCTCGTGGCCCTTGAGCTTCTCGTGGGCCAGGCCGATGCCGTGCTTCTCCAGGAGCATCGTGTAGTCGGTGTCGGGCGGTACCGGCACGGGTTCGAGTCCGCGCTTCTTCATCAGCGCGTTGAAGATCCGCCCATGCTTGTCCTCGTCGGCGCCGTGCCGGGTGATCTTGGGAGCCAGGGGACGTTCGCTCTCGGGCACGAGCGCGGCGATGCGGGCGTTCTCCCAGCCGCCCTGGGACTCGCCGCTGGCCGCGATGGAGCAGAACAGGGCGAAGGAATGGTCGTTGTCGAGGATCTCCTGGAACAGGCTCTTTGCCGAAAGCATCGTGGACACCTCTCTGCAGGCCGCTCGGAATTCCGCCGGATTCCGCGCAGAACGAGTCAAATGCGGCTCGAGAGGTGCTGCAACAGCTGTGTCGGACAACTCCGCCAAAAGGAGGACCCGCGAGGTCGCACCGGTGCGTAACCACCGGGGCCCGGGCGCGTTGTTCACGGTGACGGCCGTGGCGGGGAAGACCCCCGAGCCCCCACCACGGCCGCAGAAAACTTCTCGCACGGAATGTCCCGGTCAGCGCAGGGCGTCACGCCAGTCCGGCACGCTCCAGGGCCTCGGTGCCGGCGCGGAGCGAGGCCAGCCGCTCGTCGAGCGTGAAGCCCGCCGGGTTCAGGCTCAGGCTGGTGACACCGGCGGCGGCGTACTCCTTCATCCGGTCCGCGATGCGGTCCACGGAGCCGAGCAGCGTCGTCTGGTCGATCAGGTCGTGCGGGACGGCGGCCGCGGCGCCCTGCTTGTCGCCGGAGAGGTACTTCTCCTGGACCTCGGCGGCCGCGGCCTCGAAGCCCATGCGCTGCGCGAGCTGGTTGTAGAAGTTCTGCTTGGCGCTGCCCATGCCGCCCACGTAGAGCGCCGTGTAGGGGCGGAAGGCGTCGGCGAGCGCGGCCACGTCCTTGTCGGCCCCGACGGCCAGCGGCAGCGTCGGGTGGACGTCGAAGCCCTCCATCGTCTTGCCGGCCTTCTCGCGCCCGGCCCGCAGATGCTTGATCGTGGTCTCCTCCAGGTGCGCGGCGGAGGGGAAGATCAGCAGGGCGCCCTCGGCGATCTCACCGGTCTGCTCGAGGTTCTTCGGGCCGATGGCGGCGATGTAGAGCGGGATGTGCTCGCGCTGCGGGTGCACGGTCAGCTTGATCGGCTTGCCCGGGCCGCCGGGCAGCGGCAGCGTCCAGTGCCGGCCCTCGTACGAAAGCCGCTCGCGCGTCATCGCCTTGCGCACGATCTCCACGTACTCACGCGTGCGGGCCAGCGGCTTGTCGAACTTGACGCCGTACCAGCCCTCGGAGACCTGCGGTCCGGAGACGCCGAGGCCGAGGCGGAAGCGGCCGCCGGAGAGCGAGTCCAGCGTGGCCGCGGTCATCGCGGTCATGGCGGGCTGGCGGGCCGGGATCTGGAAGATGGCCGAGCCGATGTCGATGCGCTCGGTGTGGGCGGCGACCCAGGTGAGCACGGTGGCGGCGTCCGAACCGTAGGCCTCCGCGGCCCAGCAGACGGCGTACCCGAGCCGGTCCGCCTCCTTGGCGACCGCGAGGTTGTCCGCGTCCATTCCGGCACCCCAGTAGCCGAGGTTGATCCCGAGCTGCATGCCGCATCCCCTTACCGATCAGTAACGTGCCTGTTCGGCAGACCCTAGCGTGTGGAAACTGGTTGTCCACAGGCCCCCACACCGTAGGTTCTGGCCAGTAATCTCGGCGTTCATGGAGCAGAGGCATCTCGGCCGTACCGGTCTTCGCGTGTCCCGCATCGGACTCGGCACCCTCACCTGGGGCAGGGACACCGACGAGCACGACGCCGCGGACCTCTTGAAGGCGTTCTGGGAAGCGGGCGGGAACCTCGTCGACACGGCGGACGTGTACGGCGACGGAGAGGCCGAGTACCTCCTCGGACGCCTCATAGAAGGCCTGGTCCCGCGCCGGGACCTGGTGATCTCGACGAAGGCCGGCAGCGTGCCGGACCCGGACCGCCGCGTCGACGGCTCGCGCGGGCATCTGCTCTCCGCGCTGGACGCCTCGCTCGCCCGCCTCGGCACGGACTACGTCGACGTCTGGCACATCCACGCCTACGATCCCTGCACCCCGCTCGACGAGACCCTCCACGCCCTCGACCTGGCCGTCAGCAGCGGTCGCGCGCGCTACGCCGGGGTCTCCAACTTCTGCGGCTGGCAGCTCGCGAAGGCGGCGACGTGGCAGCTGGCGGCGCCCGGGACCCGGGTCCGGCTGGCGAGTTCGCAGATGGAGTACTCACTGCTGCAGCGCGGCGTGGAGCGCGAGGTGCTGCCGGCCGCGCTGGACCTCGGCATCGGCCTGCTGCCGTCCTCGCCGCTGGGCCGCGGGGTCCTGACGGGCAAGTACCGGGGCGACGCCGCGCCGCCCGACTCGCGCGGCGCCTCGGAGCACCTGGCGCCCTTCGTCGCGCCGTACCTCGACGACACGGCCGGCCGCATCGTGGACGCCGTGCAGACCGCGGCGGACGGGCTCGCGGTGACGCCCCTTCAGGTCGCGCTCGCCTGGATCCGCGACCGGCCGGGCGTGACCGCCCCCGTCGTCGGTCCGCGCAACGCGCAGCAGCTCACGGCGGCATTGTCAGTGGAGGCCCTTAGTCTTCCTGACGAGATCTGCCGGGCTCTCGACGACGTGTCGGCGCCCGTGCACCGCTATCCCGATCACGACTGGAGCACGCTGTGAGCACGGACCCCGAGACCACGGAGAACGCCGAGCCGGGGACGCCGGGCGCGGCTGCGCAGGACGAGGTGGCGGAGGCGGACGCCGCCGGGGCGGCGGCCGGGGACGGGAGCGCCGAGGCGGCCGAGGGCGACGGCGCGGGCACGGCCGGGAAGTCCGAGGCCGAGGCCGAGTTGGCGGCGCAGCGGCTCGAGCGGGAGCGGATCGAGCGGCGCAAGGCCGAGAAGGCCGGGCCCGTCGACAGCGGCGCGAAGCTCAGCGGGAAGGCCGCCGATCTGCTCGCCGCCGTGCGGGCCGTGGAGAGCGGCCGGAAGCCCGCCTCCACGGTCTTCGACGAGCCCGCGGCCGCTCCCCGCCGCCCCGCCCCCGAGCCGGTACGACGGCCGCAGCCCGCGCCGCAGGCAACACCGGCCGCCGGTCCCGCGCCGGAGGCGGTCGGCGCGGTGGGGCGCGTCCTCGCCGACGGCGGCGCCCCGGAGACCCTCGCCGCACCGGCCGCCGCCGCTCGCGGCGAGGAGGCGGACGAGCGGCTGCGGGCCGATCCCTGGCTGCTGCTGCGCCTCGGCGGAGTGCGGCCCGAGCAGGCCGACGGCTTCGCGCGGGCGCTGCTCGGCGCGGACTGCCGGCCGGACGACGAGCGGCGGGGCCGGGCGCTGACGGGCTGGCTGCTGGAGCAGGCGGCGCTCGCCGGGCACACGGCCCTGGAGATGTCCGCGCTCACCGCGGCGCTGGCCCAGCGAAGCGTGCCGGACACCGAGGCGGCCGTGCAGAGCACCGTCGCGGAGGGCGAGGCACTGGTCTTCCAGGACGTCCTCGATCCGACCGCGCCGGAGCCGCAGGCGGCCGAGGAGGGCGAGGAGCCCGAGGAGCGTCCGGTCCGCGTCCTGATCGGCCTGGAGCGGTACGCGCTCGCGGAGGAGAGCCTCGCCGACGGTCTGGCCCGGCTCGTCAACTCGGTGCCCAAGCAGGACGGTTCGGCCGAGGACTGGGAGCGGGCCGCCGCCGCTGCCCAGGGCTCCACCGCCGAGCTCCTGCGCGCGGTCGCCGGCCACGGCCTGGTGCTGCACACCGGCGGCGAGGCCTCCCTGGCCGAGCCGGCGGCCCTCCTGCGTGCGGCGGCCGGCCTCGGGCTGCGCGTCTGGGCGGCCACGCACACCCCCGGCGGCCGCGACCGGTTCGCGGCGCTGTGGGCCGGGCAGGGGCCCGACGGCGCCGAGCCCGGCGCCGTCTGCGCCGCCACCGTCGGCGGTCTGCTCTCCGGTGCCGAGGGCCCGGGACGGGACGCCGACGGCGCGCTGGACCTGGACCTCCTCGTGGTGCTCGACGCACCCCAGCTGGACGTCGAGACGGGCGCCCTGCTGATCGAGTCGCTCCCGGACGGCGCCCGGCTGGTGCTGGCCGGTGACCCGGCGGTGCTGTGGTCGGCGGGCCCCGGTCGGGTGTTCGCCGATCTGCTGGGCGCCCGGATCTGCCCGCGGGTCGCCTCCCGGATGCCGGACCCGGGCCCCTTGGGCGAGCTGGTCTCGGGCGTGGGCATCGGCGAGCTCCAGCAGGTCGAGGCGCCCGGCAAGGAGGTCGTCATCGTCCCCGTGCGGGACGCGGGCGAGGCCGTGCACCGGACAGTGCAGCTCGTCGCGGACTCGGTGCCGCGGGCCATCGGCGTCCCGTCCGAGCAGACCGTGGTGATCACTCCTGGGCACGGCGGCGCGGCGGGGACGCGCGTGCTCAACGCGGCACTGAAGGAACGCCTCAACCCCGGCCCCGGCCGCTTCGGCGGCTTCGACCCCGGCGACCGGGTGGCCTACTCCCCCACGCCCGGGCGTACGGCCGCGGGGACCGTCGTGAAGGCCGACGCCGAGGGGCTGCACCTGTCGTGCGCGGGCCTCTCCGTCGTGGTTCCGAAGGAGCGGGTGGAGCAGTCCGTGCGGCACGGGTGGGCGCTGACCGCGCACCAGGCGGTGGGCGACCGCTGGCCCGCGGCGGTCGTGGTGCTGCCCGGGGACGCGGCGCAGGCCCTGAGCCGCCCGTGGGTCTACACGGCGTTCGGCAGGGCGGGCCGTCATCTGTCCGTGGTCCACGGTGTGGAGCAGGCGCTGCCCCGGGCCGTGGCCGAGGTCCTGGCCAAGCCCCGCACCACGCGCCTCCCGCTGCTGCTGGCGACGCAGACTCCGGCCACCGGCTGACCCACCCGGCGGACATGGCGGCGGCGGTCCCGGGGTCTCCCCCAGAACCGCCGCCGGGCCGTCGTGCCGGTGCGCCGTGTCAGCGCTCCGCGTCGAGCGGCTCCAGGTCCTCCTCGCCGTCGAGGTCGGCGTCGAGCTCGTCGTCGAGGTCCTCCTCGTCCACGTCCTCCAGGCCCACGTCGTCGAGCTCGTCGTCGAAGACGGCGCTGACGTCGAAGCGGCAGACCACCCGCTGCGGGTCGATCTGCTCGAACGGCGCCTCCAGCCACTCGCCGGGCTCGGCCGGTTCGTCCGTGGCCGTCACCCAGAGCGTGGAGTCGCCCTCCTCCAGCCCGAACTCCTTGTGCCGCGAGGCAATCTCGTCCGGTTCGAACTCGCCGAAGAGGATGCCCAGCGCGCCGTGCACCGTCGCCGACGCCTCGGTGCCGGAGCTCCGGGAGTCGTCGGAGTCCGCCGCCTCCACGCGCTGTGCCTGTGCCAGCAGCCGCTGCGGCTCGACGACCGCGTAGTCACGGCGGATGAGCACGCTCAGGGCGTTCGGCTCCTCGGGACCGGTGTACGGCGGCAGCGCGTCCTCCGCACCGGGGATCTCGAAGGGCGTGACCTCGTCGTAGCGGTCGTAGAGCAGCTCGTCGTACGTCTCGGCGGCCGCGGCGAGCTCGTTGAACGCCTCGTAGACGGCCGGGTCGTCCTCCCCGGACCTGCGTTCGACCGCGGCCAGGTGGCGGTCGAGCGCGGTCTTGACCGCCTCGGCGGCGGCTCGTACCTCGGCAGCGGTGGGCTGCGCAGCATCAGACATAGTGCAGACGCTATCCGTACCGGGCCCCAGCCCGCACAATAGATGCGATGCCGGAATACGAATTTGTCGACGTGTACGTACCGCGCGGGGTCTCCCGCAAGGACGCCACACGCCTGCTGACGGACCATGCCGAGTACGGACACTGGGAGTTGGACCGTCTGAGCCTGCTGCGCGACGGCAGCCGCAGAGTGCGGTTGCGCCGGCGGATCATCCGCCAGGTGCGAGCCACGTGGTGAGCTGAGGCCCAGGACGCGACGACGAGACGGAGCGGGCCCCGCATGCACGGGGCCCGCTCCGTTCTGCGCACCGCCGGGGAAGTTCGCGGTGCTTCATGTGTGTCTGCTCCGGTTCAGACCGAAGCGCGCGCCTTGCGGTACATGACCGCGCCGGCCAGCAGCGCACCCGCGCCCACCGGGAGCGCGACACCGATCGGCAGGTCGCTGCCCGTGTGGGCGAGCTGCGCACCGCCCTTGGGCTGGGTGACCGTCTGGGTGCCCGGGTGGTTGGGGTGCGTGGAGCCGCCCGGCGTGGAGCCGCCCGGCGTCGAACCGCCGGTCTTCGGCGGGGTGCTCGGGGTGCCGGGGTGCGAGGGGTTGCCCGGGTGACCAGGGTGACCCGGGTGACCGGGGTGGCCCGGGTGGCCCGGGTGGCCTGGGTGACCGGGATGGCCCGGGTGACCCGGAGTGCCCGGGTTGCCGGGAGGCGTCCGATGCCCGCCGCCCGAACCGCCGTTGGAGCAGTCGTTGTCCTTGACGGCGTTGCCGACGCCGACGACGTTCACGCTGTTCCCGCAGACGTTCACCGGCACGTCGATCGGCACCTGCACGGTGTTGCCGGAGCCCACACCGGGTGAGTCACTGGCATGCCCGCCGGCGTGCGAGCCGTGGTGCGCCCCGGAGGAGCCGCTGCCGCCCTCGTTGGCGCAGGAGTTCCCCATGGCCGGGTTGAGGATCCCGACGACGTCCACCGTGTTGCCGCAGACGTTCACCGGCACGTGCACCGGGGCCTGCACGGTGTTGCCGGAGAGGATGCCCGGCGAGTTGGAACCGGAGCCGTTCGCGCCCGAGTCGGCGTGGGCGTATCCGCCCGCCGCGGCGAGCACGCCGGTCGCGGCCGCCACGGTCATCAGGCCCTTGCGGGTGACCTGTCGCATTGCTGAATTCTCCCTGCCTTCGATCCTGACCTGGAATCTCGCGGATCCGCGAAATCGTTCGAAGAAATCCACGGCAACGGCCGGTCGGCCCCGGAGCGCGTGGCGCGCGCTCCGGAGCCGACGGCGTGAGCGATCCTCAGCGGATCGGCGTCACTTGTTGATGCAGGTGTTGCCGAAGGCGGGGTTCAGCAGCCCGATCACGGAGACCGTGTTGCCGCAGACGTTCACCGGGACGTGCACCGGAACCTGAACGACGTTGCCGGACACGATGCCCGGGGAGTGCACCGCGGCACCCTGAGCACCGGAGTCGGCGACGGCCAGGCCCGCACCCGCGAGAACCAGACCACCAGTGGCAGCCGCAGCAGCGACGACCTTCTTGAGCATTACTTCCTCCTTGTTGGCACATGCGATCTCGTGTCGCTGATCGCATTACCTGTAACGAGGAGGGAGTGATGGAGCTACGAGCTGATCGTCGCATTCACTCGTCTCGGTCCGGCTCCGTACGCGCTGCCGATTACGAAGGTCACGACGCGTCGATGAACCGGTCGAGCACGCGCACGCCGAACTGCAGGCCGTCGACCGGCACCCGCTCGTCGACACCGTGGAACATGCCGGCGAAGTCCAGCTCCGGGGGCAGCTTGAGCGGCGCGAAGCCGAAGCCGCGGATGCCGAGGTCGTCGAAGGACTTGGCGTCCGTGCCGCCGGAGAGCATGTACGGGATCGCCTTGGCGGCCGGGTCCTCGGCGACCAGCGCCGACTGCATGGCCTCCACCAGCGCGCCGTCGAAGGTCGTCTCGACGGCCTTGTCGGCGTGCACGTCCTCGCGCTTCACCTTGGGCCCGAGGACCTTGTCGAGGTCGGTGAGGAACTCCTCCTCGAAGCCGGGCAGGAAGCGCCCGTCGACGTGGGCGGTGGCCTCGCCCGGGATGACGTTGACCTTGTAGCCCGCGCCGAGCTGGGTGGGGTTGGCGGTGTTGCTCAGGGTCGCGCCGATGAGCTTGGCGATGCCGCCGAGCCTGGCCAGCGTGGACTCCATGTCCTCCGGGTCCAGCTCCGTGCCGAGCGCGTCGCCGAGTTCGTCGAGGAAGGCCCGGGTCGTCTTGGTCACGCGGACCGGGAACTTGTGCCGGCCCAGGCGCGCGACCGCCTCCGACAGCTCGGTGATCGCGTTGTCGCGGTGGATCATCGACCCGTGCCCGGCGGTGCCGGCCACGGTCAGCTTCATCCAGTGCATGCCCTTCTCGGCCGTCTGGATCAGGTACAACCGCCGCTGCTCGCTGACCGTGAAGGAGAAGCCGCCCACCTCGCTGATCGCCTCGGTCACGCCCTCGAACAGGCCGGGGTGCTTGTCGACCAGGTGCTTGGCGCCGTACGTGCCGCCCGCCTCCTCGTCGGCGAGGAAGGCCAGGACGATGTCGCGCGGGGGCCTGCGGCCGCTGCGCAGCCGGTCGCGCACGACCGCCAGGGTCATGGCGTCCATGTCCTTCATGTCGACGGCGCCGCGGCCCCACACGCACCCGTCGGCGACCTCGCCGGAGAAGGGGTGGTGGGTCCAGTCGCCGGCGTTGGCCGGCACGACGTCGAGGTGACCGTGGATGAGGAGCGCGGGCCGCGAGGGGTCCTCGCCCTCGATGCGGGCCACCGTGGAGGCCCGGCCGGGGTGCGACTCGAAGATCTCCGGTTCGAGACCGACCTCGGCGAGCTTCCCGGCGACGTACTCGGCCGCCTTGCGCTCACCCGGACCCGAGTGGTCGCCGTAGTTGCTGGTGTCGATCTGGATCAGCTCGCGGCAGAGGTCCACGACCTCGTCCTCGCCGGAGACGCCCTTGGCCGTGCCCGTCTCACTCACGCTGCTTCCTCCCGCTGTCACTGCTGGTGGTTCCCCTCATCCTCCCTCTCCGCCCGCTCCCTCCCCAAGAGCGGACCCCGCCCGTCACACGCCGTTCACGCCGGACGGGGGGTGACCAGGGACCCCTTCAAAGCCTGGTAGTGTTTCTCTCGTCGCCGCGGGCACTCCCCGCACACGACAGACACCTTGTCCGGGTGGCGGAATGGCAGACGCGCTAGCTTGAGGTGCTAGTGCCCTTTATCGGGCGTGGGGGTTCAAGTCCCCCCTCGGACACAACGAGTGAGGCCGTGACCCCCCGGGGTCACGGCCTCACTCGTTGTGTGGGGCATCTCTCCTTCCCCGGAAGACAGCCAGGTCAGCAGCTCCGGTGGGCCCTCGCGCACCCCCGGGCGGCCCGTCCGAGTGGCCGATTCATGGGGGCCAACCTAGCGTTCGTACTAAAATTTCCGGCTTGTTACGGAGCTGGAGCCGGACAACCCCAGGCAGACCTGCGGGCCCGCCAGCGCCCCGGAGGCTTCCGGGATCGAGACGCGAGGACCGATGGCAGCCATACACGAGAGCAGCGCTCTCGGCCTGCTCGACGAAGAGCTCAGCGCTGAGATCCACGAGGAGATCGACCAGCAGTTCGGCGACATCGCCCGCTTTTCGGGAGGTCAGGCGGCCTCTCCGCGCACCCTCGTCGACATCTTCGACGCCTCCGTGCGCTCCTTCCCGGACGAGCTCGCCCTCGACGACGGCACCACGCGCCTCACCTACCGCGCGCTGGCCGCCGAGGTGGAGCAGCTGCGCCGGCGGCTCGGCGCCGCCGGGGTCGGGCTCGGCGACCGGGTGGGCGTCCGCGTGCCGTCCGGCACCAACGACCTCTACGTGGCCATCCTGGCGGTCCTCGCCGCGGGCGCGGCCTACGTCCCCGTGGACGCCGAGGACCCCGACGAGCGGGCCGAGCTGGTCTTCGGGGAGGCCGGGGTACGGGCCGTCGTCGGGGCCGGGCACGAACTGACCGTCAACGGGCGCAGCGACGTCCCCGCCGCGCGGCCGGGCGGCGAGCACGACGCGTGGATCATCTTCACCTCCGGCTCCACCGGCAAGCCCAAGGGCGTCGCGGTCGGTCACCGCAGCGCCGCCGCGTTCGTGGACGCCGAGGCGGCGCTGTTCCTCACCGAGGACCCGATCGGCCCCTGCGACCGGGTCATGGCCGGGCTGTCCGTCGCCTTCGACGCCTCCTGCGAGGAGATGTGGCTGGCGTGGCGGTACGGCGCCTGTCTGGTGCCGGTGCCGCGCTCGCAGGTCCGCAGCGGGGCCGACCTCGGGCCCTGGCTGGTCGAGCAGGAGATCACCGTGGTGTCCACGGTCCCGACGCTCGCCTCGCTCTGGGAGTCCGAGACCCTCAACGACGTACGCCTGCTGATCTTCGGCGGCGAGGCCTGCCCGCCCGAGCTGGTGCAGCGGCTGGTGACCGAGGGACGCGAGGTCTGGAACACGTACGGACCCACCGAGGCGACCGTCGTGGCCTGCGCCTCGCTGATGTCCGGCGACGAACCCATCCGGATCGGGCTGCCGCTGGACGGCTACGAGCTGGCCGTCGTCGACGAGGCCGGCGAGCCCGTGCCGATGGGCGGCACCGGGCAGCTGGTGATCGGCGGGGTCGGGCTCGCCCGGTACCTCGACGCCGAGAAGGACGCGGAGAAGTACGCGCCGCTGGAGTCCCTGGGCTGGGAGCGGGCGTACCGCAGCGGTGACCTGGTCAAGGCCGAGCCGGAGGGGCTGGTCTTCCTCGGGCGGGCCGACGAGCAGATCAAGCTCGGCGGACGCCGCATCGAGCTCGGCGAGGTGGACGCGGCCCTGCAGGCGCTGCCCGGTGTCGCGGGCGCCGCGGCGGCCGTGCGCACAGCGCGCAGCGGCAACCAGCTCCTCGTCGGCTACGTCGTCACCCAGGACGGCTGGGACCACGCGACCGCCGTGGAGAAGCTGCGCGCCGAACTGCCCGCCGCGCTCGTGCCGTTGCTGGCCCCGGTCGAGGACCTGCCGACGCGGACCAGCGGCAAGGTCGACCGCAACGCGCTGCCCTGGCCGCTTCAGGGCCTGGAGACCGGCGGGCCCGCCGAGCAGCTCTACGGCACCGAGGCGTGGCTGGCCGAGCAGTGGACGGAAGTCCTCGGCATCCCCGTCACCAGTGCCCGCGACGACTTCTTCGCGATCGGCGGCGGCAGCCTGGCGGCCGCCCAGCTGACCACGAGGCTGCGCACCCGCTACCCGAGCGCGGCCGTACTCGACATCTACCAGCAGCCCACCCTGCGCAAGCTGGCCCGCCGGCTCGAGGAGTCGGTGACGGACGACGGCGCCGGGCGCACCGTCGCCCCGGTGCCGGTGCGCGCCAAGGTGATCCAGCTCCTGGTGCTGGTCCCGCTGTTCACCCTGCTCGGTCTGCGCTGGACGATCGCGCTGGCCGCGGCCGGGAATCTGCTGCCGGCCTACGCGTGGCTGCCGACGGCCCCCTGGTGGCTGCTCGCCGCCGGTGCCCTCGTGCTGTTCACCCCGCCAGGGAGGCTCGCGATCGCCGCGGGCGGTGCGCGGCTCCTGCTGCGCGGCGTGGAGCCCGGCCGGTACCCGCGCGGCGGCGGCGTGCATCTGCGGCTGTGGACGGCCGAGCGGCTGGCCGAGTTCAGCGGCGCGACCTCGCTGACCGGCTCCTGGCTGGAGCGGTACGCGCGGGCGCTGGGCGCCAAGGTCGGCCAGGACGTCGACCTGCACTCGCTGCCCCCGGTCACCGGTCTGCTCAAGCTGGGCCGGGGCGCGGCCGTGGAGTCCGAGGTCGACCTGTCCGGCTACTGGCTGGACGGCGACCGGCTGGAGATCGGCGCGGTCAAGGTCGGCGCGCACGCCACCGTCGGCACCCGCAGCATGCTCTTCCCGGGCGCCCGCGTGGGCAAGCGCGCCGAGGTGGCGCCGGGCTCGGCGGTCGGCGGGCAGATCCCGACCGGCCAGCGCTGGGCCGGCGCGCCCGCCGTCAAGCTCGGCAAGGCCAAGCGCCACTGGCCCAAGGAGCGCCCGCAGCGGGGCACGTACTGGCGGGTGATGTACGGCCTGACCGGCCTCGCGCTCTCCGCGCTGCCGCTGCTGGCGGGCGGCGCCGCGTTCCTCGTGGCGCGTGCGCTCGTCGACCCGGCCGCGCCCGTGCGGGGCGCCGCGCTCGCCCTGGTCCCGGCGACGCTGGCCTTCGGGGCGGCGTACGCGCTGCTGATCCTGGTCTCCGTACGGCTGCTGAGCCTGGGGCTGCGCGAGGGCACGTATCCGACGCACAGCCGGACCGGCTGGCAGGCCTGGACCGTCACCCAGCTGATGGACCGCTCCCGCGAGACGCTGTTCCCGCTGTACGCCGGGCTGGTCACGCCGGTGTGGCTGCGGCTGCTCGGGATGCGCGTCGGGCGCGGCGCCGAGGTTTCCACGGTGCTCGCGCTGCCGAGTCTGACGACGGTCGGCGAGGGCGCGTTCCTGGCCGACGACACGCTGACCGCGCCGTACGAGCTCGGCCGTGGCTGGATGCGGATCGGGCGTGCGGAGATCGGTCGGCGGGCCTTCCTCGGCAACTCCGGGATGACCGCGCCGGGGCGCAGCGTGCCGGACGGCGGTCTGGTCGGGGTGCTGTCGGCGACGCCGAAGAAGGCGAAGAAGGGCAGCTCCTACCTGGGGCTGCCGCCCGTGAGGCTGCCGCGCAACGCCGAGTCCGGCGACCAGAGCCTGACCTACGACCCGCCGGCCCGGCTGCTGTGGGCGCGCGGTCTGGTGGAGCTGTGCCGGATCGTGCCGGTGTTCTGCTCGGCGGCCCTCGCGGCGGCGACGGTGGCGCTGCTGTGCCTGCTCGGGCCGTGGGCGCCGCTGCTGTCCGGGCTGGTGCTGCTGGTGGCCGGCGGGGCCGCGGCGCTAGTCTCGGTCGTCGCGAAGTGGCTGCTGGTGGGGCGGCATCGCACGGGCGAGCACCCGCTGTGGAGCGGCTTCGTCTGGCGCAACGAGCTGGCGGACACCTTCGTCGAGGTCGTCGCCGTGCCCTGGCTCGCCGCGATGGTGCCGGGAACGCCGCTGATGACGGGCTGGCTGCGCGGCCTGGGCGCCAGGATCGGCAAGGGCGTGTGGGTGGAGAGCTACTGGCTGCCGGAGACCGACCTGGTGACCCTGGAGGACGCGGCGACCGTGAACCGCGGCTGCGTCCTGCAGACCCACCTCTTCCACGACCGGATCTTGCGGACGGATACTGTGGTTCTCCGTGAGGGTGCCACGCTGGGCCCTGGCGGGATCGTGCTGCCCGGCAGCACGATCGGGGCCCGCACCACCCTGGGTCCCGCGTCGCTCGTCATGGCAGCGGAGTGCGTCCCGGACGACACCCGCTGGCTGGGCAACCCGATCGAGGCATGGCGTCCCTGAGCGCGGGTCACTCGGAACCGGTGAGCGGGGTACCGGCGAGTGGCGATTCGGCGCAGGGAGCAGAAGCGGCAGTGGCAGTTCAGCAGCAGGCGGGTTCGGACCCGTACTTCCCGGACCACGGTGACGCCCGGTACCGGGTGCACCGCTACGAACTCACGCTGGACTACCGCCCGGGCCCGAACCGGCTGGCCGGGACCGCCCGCATCAACGCCATAGCGGGCCGGTCGCCGCTGTCCGAGTTCTTCCTCAACCTCTCCGACTTCAAGATCGGCCGGGTCCGGGTGGACGGGCGTCAGCCGCACTACACGCACCGCGGCGGGAAGCTGCGGGTCCGCCCCGCCAAGCCCGTGCGGGCCGGTGCCGCCTTCACCGTCGAGGTGCAGTGGTCCGGCAACCCCAAGCCGGTGAACAGCCCGTGGGGCGGGCTCGGCTGGGAGGAGCTGGAGGACGGGGCGCTGGTGGCCAGCCAGCCGATCGGGGCGCCGTCCTGGTACCCGTGCAACGACCGGCCCGCGGACAAGGCCGCGTACCAGATCTCGATCACCACGCCGTCGGCGTACGCGGTGGTGGCGGGCGGCCGGCTGCTGACCCGCACCACGCGTGCGTCGACGACGACCTGGGTGTACGAGCAGCCGGCGCCGACGTCGAGCTATCTGGTGGGGCTCGCGATCGGCAAGTACCAGACGGTGCTGCTGGGCGATCCGGGGCCGGGCGGGGTGCCGCAGCACGGGCACATCCCGGCGCATCTGCTGCCGCAGTTCTCCCGGGACTTCGCGCGCCAGCCGCAGATGATGGAACTGTTCCAGGAGCTCTTCGGCCCCTACCCGTTCGGCGAGTACGCCGTCGTGGTGACCGAGGAGGAGCTGGACGTCCCCGTCGAGGCCCAGGGGTTGTCGCTGTTCGGCGCCAACCACGTGGACGGCGCCAGGGGTTCGGAGCGGCTGGTGGCGCACGAGCTGGCGCACCAGTGGTTCGGCAACAGCGTGTCCATCGCGGACTGGCGGCAGATCTGGCTGAACGAGGGGTTCGCCAAGTACGCCGAGTGGCTGTGGTCGGAGCGGTCCGGCGGGCGCAGCGCGCAGCAACTCGCCGCCGTGGCACACCGGTTGCTGTCCTCGCGGCCGCAGGACCTGCGGCTGGCCGATCCGGGCCGCAAGTCGATGTTCGACGACCGGCTCTACGAGCGGGGCGGGCTGACCCTGCACGCGGTGCGCTGCGCGATGGGCGACGAGGCGTTCTTCCGCATGCTGCGCGGCTGGGCGGTGCTGCACCGGGACGGGGCGGTGGCGACCAAGACCTTCACGGCCCACGTCAACCGGTTCGCGGACGAGCCGCTGGACGGTCTCTTCGAGGCCTGGCTGTACGGCGCGGAACTGCCGCCGCTGCCCACGCAGATGCCGGCGCGGCCCACGCACCCGCCCACCAACGCCGAGTCGGCGTAGGCGGGCGGGCCGTCCGTCCCTCTGTCCGTCCGGGGCGGGGGCGTCAGCTCGCGGGCACCTTCAGCTTGTCCCAGCTGACCTTGCCCGGGATGCCGTCGGCGTCCTTGCCCTTGAAGCCGAGCTTGTGCTGCCAGGCCTGGTAGGACTTGCGGTCGGCGTCGGTCCACTCGGGGCCGGGGCCGGACTCGTAGTGGTCGCAGCCCTCGGCGACCAGACGCTTGCCCATCGCGGTGACGAGCGCGGACTTCTGCCCGTTGTGGAAGAAGCCGCCGCCCGGGAAGGGCGCGTAGCGGGGCTTGGACGGCGGCTTCGGGTCGCCCGATCCGCCTTGGCCGCCCTTGCCGGCCAGGCGTTCGGCGATGCGCTTGCGCATCCCGTCCATGGTGAAGCCGCGCGGGTCCTGCTTGCCCGGCTGCCACTCCTTGTGGCCGATGACCGACCGCTCGCTCCAGCCGTAGTGCCGGCAGATGGCCGCGGCCACCTTCTCGATGGCCTCCTTCTGCGCCTCGGGCCAAGGGTCCTTGCCGTCACCGAGGTTGATGCACTCGAAGCCGTAGAAGTGCCGGTTGCCGTCGGTGTCGGCCTCGTTGTCGTGCGGCAGCCTCGACTCGTCGACGACGGCGCGCAGGACGTCGCTGTCGCCCAACCCGGCATGGTTGGCACGGCCGTTGCCGACGAGGTGGACCTCGCCCTTCTTGTCGATGACGCCGTGGCACAGCGGGCCGGGCAGCCCGGAGTAGCCGTTGTAGCAGATGTTGACGGAGTTCTCGGTGCCCGAGGTGACGGTGTGGTGGATCATCACGCCGTTCACCGGGCCCCAGGGCCCCTTCGTATTGCGGTTGTGGGTACGCCAGTTGCGCACCTCGTGGACCGTCACGCCCTCCGCTCGCAGGATCTCGATCAGCTTGGACGCGCTCATGGGCGTGGCCATCAGTTGTCTCCTTCCGCCGCCGCCTCCGCTTCCGCAGTGGTCTGCGACCTCCCGTGCGACGGGTCCTCCGCCGCCGTCTCCTCCCGCCGCGCCTGCTCCTCCGCCGCGAGGGCGGCCTTGTCCGCGGCGGGGATGCTGCTGGCCAGCGGGCCGAAGGCGAGCCGCAGGTCGACGGCGCTCTCCTCGCCCTTGACCAGGGCCAGCGGGGCGAAGTGCCGGGCGATGCCGGCGGGGCCCTGCAGCAGCGGGCGGCGGGCCGGGTCGGCGGGCCACTCGACCGCGCCGGTGGCGGTGCGGGCCGGGATCAGCCAGTGGTCGCCGGTGCGGTAGCCGCCGCCCTTGGCGAAGTACACTTCGACGCCGTCCTCCAGGGGCAGCCACTCCCCCTCCGTGACGGGGACGGCGCCGCCCTTGAGACCCGGCGTGCGGCCCTTGCGCCTCGGGCCCTCGTGATGGTCCCAGCGGCGCAGGAACGGATTCAGCCCCGGCAGCCGCCCCACGCGCACGTCGGGCTCGGCGGAGAGCCGGACGCGGCGGCCGGGCAGGTCGAGCTCCTCGACGCGCAGCAGCGGCAGGGCCTCCAGCCGGGAGGAGTACGCCGTGTCCGTGAACTCCACCTGGTCGCCGACGTCCAGGTCCAGCTTCCCGTCGTTGCCGAGGGAGGCCAACTGCACCCAGGTTCCGTCGAGTTCGTCGACCGGGAAGACGACGGAGCCGTTCTCGCGGGACCACTTGAAGGTGGCGTCCTTCGCCTCGCCGCCGGCGTGCACCTCGACCCGGTAGAGCTGGTTCTCCGGTCCGCGGTAGCGGGCGTCCGGCCTGACCAGGCACGGGTCCTCGTCGGCGTGGTCGGGCCGCTCGCTGCGGGCGGCCAGCCGGGCCGAGGACAGCGCCTGGCGCTGCGCCCACTTCTCGAAGGCGGCGCGGACCACCTCCTTCGAGGGGTCGGCGTCCTCGATCGCCAGCTCTCCGAGGGAGAGCGGCAGCACCTGCCAGACCACCTTGACGCGGGCCGCCGTGTCCGGCATCGCCGCGCCGAGGGCGACCTCGCGCAGCGCCGGGTCCTCGGCCGCGGTCACCGAGCGCTCCCAGACGTTCAGGTAGACCACGAACGGGGACTGCGCGGGCGAGGGCAGCCGGTCGCCGGGCTTCTCCGGGTCGCGGAAGGCGTCGGGCTGGTCCCAGTAGGTCCAGTACGACGGCGGCGCCGGGGTGTCCTCCGCCGCGTCGTCGGTGTCCTCGTCCGGCACCGGTGTGCCCGGGGCCGGACGGTCGGCGTCGAGGAGGATGCCGTCGACGTAGTAGCGCCCGCCGTGGATGTAGAGGGTGTCGATGTCGTGCTTGCCGCCGACGTACTCGATGCGGAAGCCCGCGGCGTCGCGCGGCCCGCCGTGGCGGCCGATCAGGTCGGCGGCGAGGGTGCGGGCCTGGTGGAGCTGGATCGCCGTCTGCTCGTTGGCGTCGGCGTCGAGCTGGACCCGGCCCTGCTGGGCGACGACCGCGGAGTAGTGCCGCTCCGGCCGGAAGGTGAGTCGGGAGAGGTCAGCGTGCATGAAGGGGGTCCCCCTGGTTCGAGAAAATGCGGGTGTGTCGTTCGGCGGCACTGCTCATGTCACGAAGAAGATCCCGGCGTCCGCGCCCGCGGGGGTGTACTCCGCGAGCCGCGCGCGCAGACCGTCCTCACGCTGCGGCCGGTACAGGTCGTGGAAGGCCCCCATCTCGGCGCCGTCGTCCGCGCCGCGCCGGATCTGCTCGGGGCAGCCGTCGGCCAACAGCCCGTACCAGGGCGTCCCGTAGCGCACGGCGGCCAACAACGGCCGTACGCCCGGGGTGAGATCGGGCTGGCAGCGGTGGCGCCGCGGGGTGCGCGAGCCGGCCGGGACGTAGGAGTACCGCAGGCAGCCGGTGCCGCGCCGGGCCACGTGCAGCCTCCCGGTGAAGACCGAGTTCTCCGCGATCTCCACGGCGTGCGTGCGGACTTCGCCGATCACGGTGGTGCGGTGCACGTGCAGCACGGCGTGGGCGTGCCGGCAGTCCGGGGCGGAGAGGGCCTCGCGGTCGTCTCCGGTGGCGTCCAGGATGCTGTCGCGCAGATGGATGTCGAGGGGGTCCTCGTTCACCTCGTCGCCGATGACCTCGATGGTGCCGAGGATGCTGTGCTCGATCTGGACGCAGGCGGTGGTGCGGTCCAGGACGATGCTGGGCTCGTCGGGCGAGTGCGGCTCGCACTCGGGTTCCAGGGACCAGCCGGGCACGAGGGTGGAGTGCCGTACGACGACGGCTCCCATCGGCCCGGTGACGTTGATGCCGCGCCCGGCGACGAGCAGTCCGTCGAGGACGATGCGGGGCCGCTCGTGCGGGGCGCAGTCCTCCTCCACGGCACGGATGTTGAGCGCGTCGGGGCGGTTGCTGTACCAGTCCAGCAGCCGGATCACCGGCCGGGTGCCCTCGGCCGCGCGCAGCTCCAGCCGGTCGCCGGGGTCGAGGTCGAAGTCCAGCTGCTCCTGGTAGGCGCCGCTGTGGGTGATCTCGATGATGCCGTCGGGGCCGGTGTCGCCCGCCCGGCGGTCGTGCTGCCAGGCCCGGTAGGCGTCCATGATCTGGCGGTACGGCTGCCCGGGGCCGACCCGGTAGAAGGAGGCGTCGGGCCGGTCCGCCCGGTCGGGCCGCTCGTACTCGCCGCCGCCGAGGTCGGCGCCGCCCGCGTGGTGGTAGTCCACCCACACGCCCTGCCGGGGCGCGGACCTGGACCCGAACGCGATCCGCCCGAGCTCCGGGTCGACGGCGATCTGGCCGCGCCTGGGCCGGTAGCGCCAGTCCGACAGGTCGGCGACCACGATGTCCGACGGCGGTACGGGCCGGTCCTCGCCGTCGCGCCGGATGACGAAGCTCTTGCCGGGGCCGTAGCAGTCGAGCAGCCGGTCGTGCAGCAGGCGGCGGGTGATGAAGGCCGGGACGTTGTCGACGGTGGCGATGTGGGTGGGCGACGGCTCCGGGACCGGCCTGGTCACCAGCGGGGCGTCGTTGCCGAGGATCGAGAACGTGTAGAGGTTGCGGGCGCGGTCGACGCAGTACGCCGGGGACGAGGTCACCGGGTGGGCCGTGAGCCGCCAGACGAAGAGACCGACCCCGGCCGGCGTCCAACCGCCCTGGCCGCGGGCGGAGTCGGCGCGGCGGACGTCGACGGTGCGGGCCGTCGTCGCGAACGGCCCTCCGGTGAGCGCGAGCGCCGAGCCGTCCCGCAGGTCGGCCAGGCGGCCGCGGCCGGTGTCCCGGTACAGCTTCACCGACTGGTTCCGCGCGACCATCCGCGACAGCTCGACGGCCCGCGCGGGCCAGCCGGCGACCTGCACGGAGATCTCCTCCAGCAGGTGCAGCGTGCCCTTGCGGCGGCGGCTCGCGACCGTCGCCGCCACGTCGGCGCGCGGCGCGATCGCCTCGGCGAGCGCCTCCCGGCCGCCGTCGTGCAGACCGGTGGTGAGGACCCGCTCGTAGCCGGGCAGGGTGCGGTAGCCGACCAGGTCGCCGAGGTAGGGCAGCACCCAGGGCGCCGCCGTCTCCACGAACAGGTCCGCGTAGTCCTGCTCCACGCCGTCGCGGACCCGGTCCAGCTGCTCGGCGATGACCGCGAGCAGCGCGCGCAGCGGCTCGCCCTCCTCGGCGTCGCGCAGCAGGTGCCAGCGCGGCAGCAGGGCGGTGAGGCCGTCGGGCTCCCGGGAGACCGCCGGGGCCACCGTGTCGAACTGGACGTCCGCCGGGTTCGCGGCCATCACTTGACCTCCGTGAGGATGAGGGTGTCCGCCGCCCGGGGGGACAGCAGGGCGAGCTGGGCGGGCCGGATGCCGCGGAAGACGCACACCGGCCGGCCCTTCTTCAGGCGCCGGGTGTCGGTGATGTCCGGGTTCAGGCGCAGCAGTTCGGCGAGCGGGATGCCGAAGCGCGCGCAGACCTCCGACAGCGTCTCCCCGTTCTCGGCGCGGACGGTGTGGATCTGCTCGTCGTACGTCGCCTCGCGGGCAGGGACGGAGGCCCGCGGCGGGCCGGGGTCGCCGAGCAGCGCGGCGAGTTCGTCCGGGGTGGCGGAGGCGGGGACGCCGGTGAAGACGTCGACGTCGACGTAGTCGACCCCGGGCACGGTGTGGGCCGTGGCGAGGAGGTCGGAGAGCCGTGCGGGCTGCCCCAACTCCCGTCCCTCGTAGCCGAGCCGGCGCAGCAGCGCCTGGCGCAGCCGCGGCTCGACGTACTCCCAGGTGTGGTCGGGCGCGACCTTCACCCGGGCGGCGGCCAGCAGCAGGACCAGTTCGCGTACGTCCACCCGGACGGTCAGGTCGCCGTCGCCGTACTCGGTGAGGGCGCCGCGCAGCGCGCGCAGGGTGTCCGAACCGCCGTCCAGGGGCACGTCGTCGGTGCCCGCGACCGTCACGTGCAGCACGCGCCGCCGTCCGTCGAAGAGTTCGCGTGCGGCGGCCCGGCCGATGCCGGCCCGGGAGCGGGCGAAGTCCTCGTAGTCGGCCGGTGAGACGAGCCGGTCGAGGGCGGAGACGGCCAGCGGGATCGTGCGGCGGGTCAGGCCCGGGCCGTCCGCGTCCGCGCCGCCCGTCGCCGGGCGGGGGTTGGTGACGGCGGTGACGCCGAGCGGGCGGGTGAGGGGCTGGGTGAGCCGGCCCGCGGGCACGTTGGCGGCCTTGCCGGTGCCGAAGCGGTAGCTCGCGTGCACGTTCTCGTGGCCGCTGGGCAGGCGGGCGCCGTGCACCCCGTCTCCGAAGGTGACCGTCGTACGGCCGTCGGAGGCGGTGCCGGTGATGTAGACGCGGTCGCGCGGGCCGCGTCCGGCGAGGCTGTCCACCTCGTGCCAGAGAACGCCGTCCACCCGGATCTCCAGCACCGGTGTGGCACCGAGCGGGTTGTCGTCGGCGAGCCAGGTCAGCGGGGACTGCCAGAGCGCGAAGGTCTGGCCCACGCGGTCGGAGTCGCCGCTGCCGATGGCCTCCTGCCGGCTCTCGCCGTGGGTGGCCTCGACGACGTTGCCCAGGATGCGGACCGTCTCGCGGCGGTAGCGGTGGGCGAGGTCGGCGGTCAGGGTCAGGCGGGTGTGCACGCGGTCGCCGGGCAGCCGCGGGTCGACGGCCGGATCGGCGGAGGCGATCGTGACGACCTCGGTCGCCGTGACGCCGGCCGTGCCGGGGATGTCGGTGCGCTCGCCGGTGACGACCAGCAGCCGGCCGGCGGTCAACCCGTCGTAGAGCTGGGCGAGATCGATCTCGTTGCCGTGCACCTCCTCGCCGAGCGGCTCGTCCGCCGGGCGCAGCGGCTCGCCCGCCGCGTACACCGTGGTGTCGCGGATGTGCGAGAGCAGGACGTCGAACTCGTCCAGCCAAGGGTCGGCGAGGGTGAGTTCGGTGCCGCGGCCGGTGATGCCGTAGTTGGTGTACGCGGCCGTGCGCACCGAGACGACCTGGGTGGTGACGAACGCCAGCCGGGCGTCGCCCGGGATGCCGTCCTGGGTGCCCTTGGTGGGGCGCTGGATCGCGACCCAGCTGCCGACGGTGATGCCGGTGTGCACGGTGTCCAGCTGGAGCACCTTACGGTTGACCGGGGCCGGCTTGCCGGCGAGGACCACCTCGACGTTGGGTTCGGTGCTGCCCACGGTGTAGCGCAGGCTCACCTCGTACTCGCCGTGCGTGAACTGCCGTGTGTCGCCCGGCTGGAGGGACTCCTCGCGTGCCGAGCCGTTGTTGATGCCGACGTGGATCGCGCCGTTCTCGTCCGGGCGCGACACGAACAGCGTGCGGTCGGGCAGGCCGTCGCGCAGGCGGACGGTGACACCGGGCTCCTGGGAGTCGGCGGGGCGCCGGGTGAGCCAGTTCAGGTCGTGGTCCTGGGCGGCCCGCGTCGACAGGTCGACCTGGCCCGGGCCGAGCGCGAAGCTGACCTGCTGGGTGAGCGGCAGCGTCACCGCCCGCTGGTCCGAGCTGTTGCCCTCGACGTGCTGGAACTCGGCCCGGACCGGGGCCTTGGCCCCGGTGTCGTAGACGATCCGCAGGCCGGTGAGCGCGGCCCCGGTGAGCGGCCAGTCCGTGGAGCGGATGACGCGTCCCTTGTCGTCCTGGACGGGCTTGAGCGGGGCGGTGGCCCCGAAGGGCGCGGCCGTGACCCGCATGGCGAGCAGGTCCCGCAGCAGCTTCGCGCTGCCGGGCGCGGCGGCGGCCGCCTTCCGCCAGGCCGGATACAGACTGCCGAGGCCGGGGTTGAGAGCCGAGAGCAACCGGGCGGTGTCCGCACCCGGGCGCTGCGCAGCGGAACCGGCGGGCGCGGCGGGCGTCCGGGCCTGCAGGGCGGGAAGAACCGCGGCCAGCGCATCAAAGGCGGCGGTGCGCGTCTCGCTTTTCAGGGGCGCGGGGAACTGCGCGACCAGCCCAGTCGCGGCCGCAGACGCAAAACCACCGTTCACGGCACTCTCGTCGGCAGATTGCGCAGGTACCAACTCCATTGCATGCGCGGCGAGTTCGGCCAGAACCGCCTGCAACCGCTCGAACCACGCCGCAACCTCCTCCCACGGGGCGGCCAGCGCCTCCGCCTCACCGAGCCGGGCGACGGGCTCCGCGAGGCAGGCCGCGAGACCCTCGGGCGTCTGCACGTCGTCGAGGGCCGTCCGCAGCGGGGCGAGGACCTGGTCCTCGAAGTCCTCGATCAGCCGGCTCACCGGCCGCGGATCGGGCACCTCGGGCGTCGGCGGCTCGTCGCCCGGCTCGCCGGGGGCGGCGGGCTCCGCGATCCAGCGCCGGACCTCGTCGACCAGTTCCTTCAGCGTGGGCGGGGCCGACTTCGGCAGGGTGAGCGCCGTGACGTCCTCGTCCCGGTCGACGCGCACGCCCGCGACGGGCAGCAACCTGCGCTCCCCGCCCGCCAGTTCACCGAACACGAACAGCAACCGGTCGCCGGTCTGCAGCGAGTTCGTCGTCCCCTCGACGAAAATCTCGGAACGGCGCTCGAGGTCGTCCGGCGTCACCAGCGACGGCCGGCGCCGGCGCACCTTCAGCTCGTTCCAGTCCCAGCGGGCGGTGAGGTCCCGGCCGGTCTCGAAGGTCACGGACTCCTCGTCGGCGGAGGCCGGCACGCTGTGCGTGCGCGCGCCGCGCGGGATCACGACCTGGAGCGTCTCCGCGCGCGGATCGCGTTCCAGGGAGTACGCGAGGTGGGTGGAGGCGGCGACCCCGGGCCGCGGCCGGTGGCCGACGAGCCGGCCGAGCAGGACCAGCGAGCGGTGCTCGTTGGCCGTGCGGACGTAGGCCTCGTCCGCGATCCGCTCCGAGTGGAAGGTGAGCAGGTCGCCGAGGACGGCGGCGGCGTCGAGCAGGCCGATCGCCGGGTCGTCCGGGGTGCGCACGGTCAGGGCGCCGAGCGCCGGGTACGCCGGTGAGGCGAGCCGGTCGAGCAGGGCGGCCAGGAAGGAGCCGTACACACCGACGCGGTGGTCGAGGGCGGTGCGGCCAGGCGGGTTGTGCACGGGAGCGGGCGCGAGGCGCTCGTCGTGGCCGCCGCAGGCCCCCGCACAGGAGCACGTCCGGCTCATCGGGCACCTCCCAGGGATATCGCCAGCAGGCCGTTCTCCGGCCGGTCCGGGTCGTTGTCGCACGTGGCGATCTCCAGCGGGCCGAGCCGCAGCACGCCGTCCTCCCTCTCTCCTCGTTCCTGCTCGAACAGCCGCCGCAACCGGGTGACTTCGACGCTCAGCACGCCGGGTACCGCGGCGGCGACGGCGACCAGACGGCTGAGCCGTACGGGTTCGCCGAAGGTCAGCGCGTCCGGGTGGAAGAACCCGAGCCGGCCGTCCGCGAGCCGGCCGGTGCCCAGCACGCGGTACAGGTCGGCCAGGATCTGCCCGTGCTGGTGGCCGGGCGCGGCGCACACGCGCAGCGCGAGGTCGAGCGGCACCGGGCGGGCCGGGCCGACCACGAGGTCGTGGCCGATGCGCCGGTACGCCTCCAGGGACTGCCCGACCTGTGCGAGCAGTTCGGCCGACGGCTCGGCGCTGCCGTACGCGTCGATCGCGACGTGCGCCTCCTGGGTGCTGCCGGTCCAGCGGATCTCGGCGGCGGCACGCTGCACGCCGGGCAGCGCGCCGGCGAGGGCCGCGTAGTCCTCGGCGGTGACCGCACGCAGCCGGGTGCGGCGCAGGTCGAGCGGGGCCAACTGGCGTACCTGCTCGACGGGTTCGGGTTCGGTGCCGCCCACGGCGGGCAGCGGGTTGCGCACGGCCGCCGTCGGCCGCTGCGCGCAGTCGCCGCGGACCACCAGGTGGTTGATGGCCTCCGCACCCACGTTGCCGGCGGTACCGCCGCCGAGGCGGTGGTGCAGGGCGAGGCGGTGGCCGGGCGCGGGCCTGGCGCCGTGCCGGCCGTCGCCGAAGCGCAGCGCGAGCCGGCCGTCGTCCTCCAGCTCGCCGACGAAGTGCCGGTCGCGGGGCCCGCTGTGCAGCAGGTCGCGGCGCGGCAGCCAGGTCAGGTCGCCGTCCTCGACGCGTACGGCGGGCAGCGCGGCGCGCGGGTCCTGGGCGAGGGCGGCGGCCGCGGAGCCGCGCAGCACCGGCTCGTCGGGGTGCAGTCCGGCCGCGTACGCCGGGCCCCAGCTGTGCGCGATCTCCCAGGCGATGTGGCCGTCCAGGACCGTGCCCGCCCGGGCCCGGGCGGCGAGGACCGCCACCCGGCGCAGCTTGGTGTCGAGCAACTCGTCGTTGCGGTGCAGGAGTTCGCGCAGTGCCCGGACGGGGTGCTCGCGCAGCTCGTACCGCTCGACGGTCTTCAGGCCGTAGACGACGGTGAGTTCGGCGATCTCCTCGTCCCCGAGGCCGTCGCGGTCGCGGGCGCTGCGCCACAGCTCGACGAGCCGCTGCCGCACCCGCCCCGGGATCGCGGCGATGCGCTCGGCCTGACCCGCGGCCACGGCCGCCGGGTCCGGGAAGGGCACCGCCTGGACGACCGGGGAGCGGCCGAGGACCGGGCGGAAGCGGGGCCGGATGCCCGGGTGGACGGACTGCGCGAGGAGGGTGCGCAGCGCGGCGGCCTGCGCGTACGCCGTACTGGGCACCACGCGCTCGTGCCGCTGCCCGGCGCGCTCCAGGCCGATTCCGGCGCGTACCGTCGCGGCCTCGCCCACCACCTGGAACAGCTCGCGGACGTCGCCTGCGACGAGTGCCTCGCCGCTCTCCGCCCGGTCGGTGAGGGAGTTGATGAGCCGGGCGGGCGCGTTGCCCTCCTCGCGGTCGGCGCAGCCGAAGGCGGGCGGGCCGCAAGGTGCGACGACGGCCGGCTCGGGCGGCACGATCGCCGTCTCCGGGAGCCCGGTGAGCGTGCGGCCGTGGTCGACGAGGACGACGTTGCCGCGGGCCAGGGTCACGTCCTCGACGGGCAGGCAGTCGCGGCCGCCGCGGGTGGTCAGGCAGAGCGGGAAGCGCAGCGCGTCCTCGGCGGCCCAGGTGACCTCCAGCACCGGCTGGTCCTCGATGCGGTCGACGCCGGGGGTGACGGAGGTGAGGCGGACGGCCTGGCGGTGCGCAGGGTCGGCGTCGCCGGGGGTGCCGGTGCGCGGGCCCTTGACCTCCTCCAGGATCAGCAAGTCACCCGGTTTCAGGGCCAGTCGGCGGTCCCGGCAGGTCTCCGGGTCCTGCCACTCGTCACGCAGGGTGGCGGCGGTCGCGCCCTTGGGCAGGGCGCACACCTCGCCGCCCCAGGTCCACAGGCGGATCGTGTTGTGCGCGACCCTCAGCTCCAGCGGGTCCTCGGCGACGACCGGCTCGAAGACCTGCACCGAGCCCCGTTCGTCCAGGTCGCCGAGGTCGGTCTCGTCGATCACCGGGCCGGGTTCGGGCCGGTCGTGCGGGTCGAGTGCGCGGACGTCGACGGAGGCGAAGCGGAAGGTGCCCGCGGCGAGCGTGGTGTCGCCGCCGGTCCGGACGGTGACGTAGGCGCGTGCCGTGCAGCCGTCGTGCATCGCGTAGTCGATGAGCCGGACGTGCCGCCGTACGGAGACCCGGCGGCGCGCGGTGTCCAGATAGGCCTCGGTGGCCACCGCGTCCTGCTGGTAGCTGATCTGGTCGCCGGTGTACGCGAGCAGCTCGACCAGGGTGACGCCGAGGTCGGCGGGGTTGCGCTCGATCCAGTCGGGCGTGGTGAGCGCGAGCCGGTCCAGGAGCAGCTTGCGGATGGTGTCGTAGTCGCGCGCGGTGTAGTCGACGACGGGGGCGGCGGGAAGGTCCGGCCGGCCCTCGTCTTCGTCCGTGCAGTCGAACGGCGTCGGGCAGTCCGGCCGGAAGGAGAAGGAGGCGCGGTGGTAGCGCTGGTCGAAGCCGCGGAAGGGCTCCGTGCCCGGTCGGCCGTACGGATCGGTCTCGACGAGCGCCAACGTGTACCGCGAGGTGTCGCCGGTCCGGTCGAGGGTGACGTGGAGCCGGTCGTCGAGTTCCGGGTCCTCCTCGCGTTCGATGCTGACGTCGACGGCCGTGATGCCGGTGATCCGGCGGCCGCCGTCGATCCGGACGTTCTGCGGGCCAAGGCCGTGCGGGGCCTTGCCGAGGAAGGTGACGGTGAGCAGGAGCCCGTCGTCGCCCACCTCCACGGCGTCGACCCCGTTGAGCTGGGCGGCGCGCACCTTGGCGCGGCGGGACGTGGCGGTGGTCATGCGGCCCTCCCCTCGAACACGTCGTCGGTGCGGGCACCGGTGGCGCGCAGGACGTAGGACAGGTGGACGCGTACGGCGCTGTCGTCGCTGATCACGTCGAGCGCGACGACGTCGATGAGGTCGCCGAGCCAGCGCTGCAACGAGGCCTGCACGGAGAGTTCGAGGGTGCTCACGAGTTCCGGGCTGTTGGGGGCGAAGACGAGGTCGAGCAGCCCGCAGCCGAAGTCGGGGCGCATCACGCGCTCCCCCGGGCTGGTGAACAGGAGTTGCTCGATCAGGTCGTGGACGTGCTCGGCGTGGCCGACGGGGGTCCCCCCGCTCGAGCGAAGTCGAGAGTGGGGGAGCGCGGTGCGCCCCCGGCGGTCGGCGCGGAAGGGGAACGCGATGTCGGTGCGCGGGCGGGCCGCCCGGCTCGGCTGGCTCATCGGGCGGTCACCTTTCGCGGTGCGGCCAGGACGACGGGCGGTCCCTGCGGCACGAGGGCCGCGCTGAAGCACAGGGCCGCGGAGGTGTCGAGCAGCACGGGGGCGCCGTCGACCGTGATGCCGCTGCTGTCGGCGGTCCAGCGGACCGTGACGCAGGGCGTGGGCACACCGTCGACGGTGTGCGGGCAGCCGGTGACGACGTACGCGTGCCTGGCCGTGGCGACGGCGGCACCCCCGATGCGTACGCCGCCGGAGGGTGTGGTGGCGGCGGTGACCCGGCCGCCGTGCGGGCAGCCGATCACGGCGCCGGCGTCGAGCAGACTCCCGGACAACTTGGTGCGTCCCCCCGTCTTCTATCGCTTCGAGAGCACGGTCAACTGGCCCTCGTTGATGGTTACTTCCTTGCCGCGGAGGACGATCTCGGCGCCTGCGCCGGTCGCGACGACCACGGCCTCCTTGGTGATGCGGATGTAGGCGCCGCCCTGGGCCTGGAGCAGGATTCCCTGCTCGGCGCCGGCGGTGTCGTTCATCACGATCTTGTGCGCGCCCGGCGTCTGCACGACGACGGGCTTGTCCGGCGCGCTCGCCTGCAGCGCGCGGCGCGCGTCGGGCGGCAGTTCCTCGGCGGCCCCGTACCAGCACCCGGTCCACACCGGGAAGCTGGGGTCCCCCTGCTCGAACTCCACCCACACGCCGGCGCCGGGTGGCGGCACCACGAACTGGCCCGACTCGGGCCCGGTGAACGGCAGGCAGGGCAGCGCCCAGGTGGACGCCTCGTCGCCGAGGACGTCGGGCACCTCGACGGTGATCCGGCCGATCCGCAGCGGGTCGTTGTTGTCGACGACCCGCCCGCGGAACTTGCCGAGGTAGCGATTGCCGTTTGCCGCCATGCTGAACTGCTCCTGATGGGTGGGTCGTTGAGTGGTCTTCGGTCTCTACGGCCGGACGTGGTCGCTGCGGGCCTCCAGCCCCTCCCGGGAGAGGGTGAAGTTCTGCTGGAAGGAGCCCGGACGCAGGTTGTGGGTGACGGACTTGACGTAGTAGTCGCCGTCGTACGCCCGCCCGGAGCCGCGCACGCCGACGAGCTGGCGGGGCTGCAGGATGTAGCCGTGCCGGTTGACGTCGAGCGATCCGGAGCCGGAGACCACGTCGGCGGAGACCGCGGCGCGGGCGAGGAGTTCGGCCTCGGCCTGCTCGCGCTGCTGCTTGGCGGTGCCGGAGAGCGTCCTGCGCCTGAGGGCCGGGGTCGGCCGCCGCCCGAGGGGCGGGCGCAGCGGGCTGATCGGCGGCTGGGGCAGGAGCGTCGACTGCCTGGTGCCGGGGTCCTGCCAGCGGGCCTGCGGCTCCTCCCGCGCCGTCCCGTCGTACGAGAACGTCAGCTGGTCCACGGTCGTGTTGGCGTCCATGTTGACGTTGAGGGCGTGCTGGCGGATGCCGAGGCGGACCTCGGGACCCCAACGGGCGGACGACTGACCGGGGTTGGGGCCGGGTTCGAGGTAGAACGTGTAGCCGTTGGCACGGGCGAGGTCGGTGACGTACTGCAGGTCGGTGCCGGTCTGGTAGTGGACGCGCAGGTCCTGGTGCGGGGGCTGGGCGATCTTCTCGGCGTAGACGTCGGGCCGGATGCCGTAGTCGGAGTAGCGCCGCAGGATGCTCAGCACCCGCTCGGAGGGCGGCAGGTTGGGATAGCGGGCGGTCCGCTCCTCCAGGTCCATCAGCAGGGTCAGGTCCTCGCCGGTGACGGTGAGGGTGGAGTGGCCTGGCTGATTGCTGGCGCCGACCTCCTGCCGGACGACGAGCCCGTCGAACAGCACGTCTGGGGTGCCCCGGACGCTGACGGTGACGACGAGCCGCGTCTTGGGGTCGAAGAACCCCTCGGGCAGCAGCAGCCTGTTGATGATCCCGTTCTTGGTCAGGTCGAAGGCCAGCTGGAATCCGCTGCGTTCGCCCGCGGTGGCGGTGATCTGGGCGGACAGCAGGGCCTCGGTCACCTCGGCCGGGACGGGGCGGACGAGCTTGGGCCCCATGAGCAGCGTGATGTGGACGGGGCCCTGCCCGACGGGCTGTTCAGACACGCCGGTGCCCTCCGGGCTCGGGGATCTCCACGATCCGCCCCGCCTCGTCGGTCAACTCCCGCGGATCGAGTACGGGGTTGGCGTCGGCGATGCGCCACCACTGGCCGGGGTCGCCGTAGCACCGCTGGGCGAGAAGGTCGGGCCGCTCGCCCGCGCCGACGACGTGCCCTTGCGTCTCCTGTGCGTCGAGCGGGGGCAGCAACCGGCGCTTGGCGTAGCGGACTTCGGTGCCGTCGGGGAGCCGGTGGACGCCGATCTCGGCGTCGTGGTAGCGGCTGGTGCGGGGGTACGGGTGCGCGCCGGGTATCGCGCCGAGGGCGCTGTCGTAGGACTCGATGTCGGCCATGGCTGCGTCAGCCCCTTCCACTGAGTACGTCGGCACCCGGCAGTCCGAGGGCCCCGAGGCTGCCGCCGCGGGCGGTGGCCGCGAGCCGTTCCTTCTGCGCGAGGTGCGCCATGTAGAGGTCGGCTCCGCGGTGGCCGGCCGGCAGGTCGCTGACGGTGAGGATCTTCATGCCGATGCTCAGCGAGGCCCGTATCGGATTGAGATTGACGTCGAAGGCGGACTCGTTGACGGACAGCTCGGTCAGCCGCACGGGCATGACCCGCTTGCTCCCCCACGTGAACAGCGTCAGCGGCATCTCGATCGGGCTGATCTCGATGGTGCCCTTCTGCGACAGCCGGCTGGCGGCGCGCAGCTGCGCGGTGGTCGGCTGCACGAGCATCTCGAGCGTGGCCAGTTGGGGGTGGATGCCGTCGGGCGCCGCGATCTCCAGCTGGTCGGTGGCGTCGATCTCGGCGGTGAACTTCCAGGTCTCCTCGGCGGGCCCCTTCAACCGCAACGCCTCGTTCCGATCCCCGCTCCCGGTACCACCACTCCCCCCGTCGCCGCTGTCCCCGGCCGACTGCGGCGCGATGCTGCGCTCGAGGGTGTCGGGGTTGAACTGCAGGACGATGACGCGTTGGGGGGTGCCGCGGTCGGGGTCGACGACGACCATTCCGGAGCGGATGGGTTTGGGGATGTCTGCGTAGCGGGTCACTTGCTCCCCCTGTCGTCTTCTCGCAGAAGCCGCCGAACATCCGCGGCCGGATAAGGAGCCCCTTCGGGCCAGGAGGCCGAACGCTCCTCGACGAGGCCTCGGTAGGTGGCCATGTCGTGAAATCCGAGCGCCTGGACGGCCGTCACCTGCAACTCCAGCTCGTCCAGAGCCGAGGCACGCACGAGCACCGCCATCACCTCGGGAGAACTCCCCTGGGCGAGTGCCTGCAGCGCCTCCAGTCGTTCGTCGAAGTCCACGGACTCGTCGAAGACGAGGCGCTCCACGGCGGCGACCAGACGCGGGCTGGGCTCACGGACGGAATCCAGAATGGTGCCGGCCGCGCCGAGAGCCGCGGAGAGCGCGTCGGGGCCGGGGGCCTCCTCGATGCTTCGCGCGATGAGGGCGGAGTCCTCGGGCGCCGCCTCGTTCAGCAGGACGAGAAGCGCGCTGGCACGAGCAGATCGGTCGACAGCGGAGGCTTCGTCGACCGCGGGCACGGGAGGACGCCGCAGAATCGTGCGGGCGCGTTCCAGGACATCACCGGCGTAGGAAGCGAAGAGGCTTGCCGTTCCGTGCCGCTCACCCGAGAGCGCGTAGTGGTAATGATCCAGGGCGATCCCCGTGGCCGGAACGCTGTCGCTGCCCAGGAGCCGGGCGAACGCATGCCGCGCGGCATCACCGCTCCGTGGAGACACAAGCTCGATCCGCGCCTCCTCGAGTTCCGGATCCTCAAGGCGCCTACCCTGCCAGTGATATGTGTCGAATTTCTCCATGCTCTTTCCTGCTTCGCGGCCTGGGAGCCCTACTTGGTGACGCGGTTCCCGTTTTTGTCGATGATGAGCGTGATGGCTTCCTTCGGAATACCTCCGCGGACAAGGACCTCCTGGGTCCGCACGACGTCTCGCAGCGCCTGTTGCATGATTGTCTTTCCGGGCGCTTTGAGATTCCACTCCTGCTGCCCCGCCCTCGTCGTGAGGTCGAGAATATAGTCGGGGTTGATGTGCGCAAGGTCGATTTCGATGGTCCCGTAGAACTGGAAGCCCCGCGCCGTGGACCACTTCAGCCCATTGGGGTCGGTGATGTCTCCGTTTCTCATCTTCGTCGTGGATATGAAGGGGGAGTTCTTCGCACCCGTCACATGCTGCCAGGGAGCGATGTTCGCACCCTTCTTCCGTGCGGAGATGCCGTTGCCCTTGTAGTTCTTGAGATCGTCCGCCGACATGTTCCGGGTCACCTTGCGAGGGACGTACTGGCCCTTCTGATCGCGAACGTACTCGCCACCGTTGCTGTCCCTGAAAACGCTCTGGGCCATCACTACGCCGGTGGGTTCGTACACGCTCTCCTTCTGGAAACGCCCCACCGCCGAAATGGCGGCACCGGGGTGGTCCAGCAGCAGAGTCGACGCGTCAGGTGATTCGTCGAGCCACCTCAGCTGCTGAGCCTTGATTCCACGCGATTTGTTCGCAAGGCGCGCGCACAGGCCCTTGACCTCCCTCAGGGAGGCGTCGCTCTTGAGTCCTCCCAACTCCTCCGCGATGGCCCGCCGGAATGCCGCAACGTTCGGGTGATCCTCTTTGAGATCCTTGTCCTTCTTGCCCTGGGGATCGGTTTCGAAGGGCTCGAAGCGAGCTACCTTGAACCCGTCCTCGTCCTCATCCCATGTTCCCGGTGTGACAGGACCACTCGGGTTGAGGGTGGCGGTGATACGGAAGTCCGGCTGGCCGGACGACGTCAGGCGCGTCAGCCGATGCCAGACGCGCAACGCCTGGAGGACTCCGTAATAGATCGGCCCACGCATTCCTCGTTTGAGGAGCGGGACGATGGTGCGCCGAAGCCGCTCGATGATCAGCGAGAGGCGCTGCTGCTTCGACTCGCGAGAGTGCTCCTGCCTGCGCCGGTCGTGGCGGCGCTGCTTCCTCTCGTCCGTACGCCGCTTGTGACGATCACGTAGCTGGTCGCGCTTCTTCTTGAAGGCGTCGCGCAGCTTCGACGCACCGTTCTTGAGCGCCTTGCCGACCTTGGACTTCTTCAGCTTCCGGCCCAGCGTCCTCGCGGCGTTGCCGACCTTCTTCAGGGCGGACTTGACCGCGCCCTTGGCCCTCGAAAGAGCCTTGCCCACCGGGGACTTGGGCTTCTTGGGCTTGGTCGGCTTCGGGCCCTCGATCTCCTTCTGCTTCTTCTTCGGGGCGGACTCGGGGGTCTTGTCCCCGCCGGGAGCCTTCTCCTTCTGGGGCGTCCTGTCCTTCGACGGCTCCTGGTCCGGCGTCCTGTCCTTCGCAGACCCCGTCTCCCCGTCCTGCGGCTTCGTCTCGGCCACGTCCGGCTTCTTCTCCGGGCCCTTAGGTGTCGCGTGGTCCTTAGGCTTCGGCGGGGACTTGAGGTCGGGGGACGGCTCGCCCTTCGGGCGTCGTTCCGTGCCCGGGCGGCCCAGGGCCTGCCTGGCCTTGCGCAGGGCGCCGCGGGCCGAGTTGACCGCCGCGCCCGCCGCCTTCTTCGCTCCGCCGCCCACCTTCTTCAGGCCGTCCATGATCTTCTGGGCCATGCCCTTGAGGCGCTTGCCGACGCCCTTCGTCGCCGAAGACAGCTTCTGCAGGAGGAAGTTGGTGATGAAGTCCAGGAGGGCGACCACGCCCGCCGCCACCGCCTCCGCGAACAGACACGCCGCCGGGCCCGCCTTCACCGCCGTCAGGTACGCCCAGAACTTCGAGAACGCCGAGAGGATCGAGCTGACCGTCGACCAGGCCGCCATCAGGCCCTGAATGATCGTCAGGATCGCCCCGGCCGCCGGCACGATCATCGAGACGACCTTCTCGATGACCAGCGTCGCGATCATCATCGGCAGCGACGCGATGATCGCGTCCCAGGCCATCTTGCCGATCTGCTTGAGCGAGACGCAGCCCTTGACCAGGACGTCGATCACGGCCTTGCCGAGGCCGAGGATGCCCTCGACCTTCGTGTCGAACCATCCCTTGACCGCCACCTTGATGGCGCCCCAGAGGTGGTCGGTGATGCCGGTCTTGGCCGCGCTGCCGGCCTTCGAGATCCAGCCGCCCGGGTCCGGCGCGATGTCCGCCACCAGCGCCGCGAACTTCCCCAGCGCCTCGATCGCCGCCTGCGCGAACTTGATCGCGCCGACGATGATCGCCTGGTAGGCCTTGATCACCGCCTTGACGCCGGCTTCGAGGACGTCGAGGAGCTTGTTCAGGCCCGCCGCCAGGGCGTCCAGCAGTGTGTTCACGGCCTTCTTCAGGCCGTCCGCAAGCCGGTTGACCGTCGCGATCGCCGCGTCCCGCAGGCCCTCGATCGCCTTGCGGAAGCGGTCCCGGAGTTCGGGGAAGGCCGCCAGGAGCGTGTCGCCGATCGCGATCAGGACGTCGGCCAGCGCATTGATCGCCTTGACCGCCAGGTCCCGTACGAAGTCGATGGCCTGGTTGGCCCACTCCTTGAACTTGTCGATGATGCCGTTGACCGCCTTGCGGGCGGCGTCGAACACCGCGGTGACCGCCGCGAGCAGGCCCTTGAAGAAGTCGGCGACCTTGTCGGCGATCCAGCCGAGCAGGCCCCCGGAGGGCTTCTTCTCCTCCTTCTTCTTCCTGGCCTCCTTCTCGGCGTTCTCCCGCTCGGTGTCGATCTGGCCGTTGTCCTTGTCCTTGCGCGCGCCGATCTCCTTGTCCTTGTCGTCGCGCGCCTTGACGATCTCCTTGTTCTTCTTGTCGTGCTCGTCGCCGGACTGCTTGTCCGCGTCCTCGATCTTCTGGTCCTGCTCGGACCGCCAGTCCTCGCGCTGCTTCTGCGTCTCCTGGGCGACCCGCCCGCGTTCGGCGGTCTGCTGCGCGGTGTTGCGCTCGACCTCGCGGTCGATCTCGTTCTGCTTGTCCTGCTTGGCCCGCTGCTCGCCCTGCTGGTGCTCCTTGTCCTTGGCGGCCAGGTCGCCCTGCGCCTTGCCCCCGGCACCGGTGATCTCGGTGCCCTTCTCCTGCTTGGCGACCGCGCCGACCCCGGCCTTCGGCGCGGGCGTGGCCGCGAGCGCGCCGCCCTTGCCGCCTCCGGAGCCGCCGGCGGCCTTGCCGGTCAGCCGCTCCGGGGGCGCGTCGGGGTAGACCTGGTCCTCGCCCATGGGCTTGGCCGCGTCCTGGCGGCCGGTGGTCTGCAGGTCGGACTGCTTGTCCTTGAGCGCCTTGGCCTGGTCGTCGGTGCGGGTCGGGTCGCTGGGACCCTCCAGCCGGATCTTGGGCGCCGGGCCGACGGTCTTGTTCTCGAGCGCGGGGTCGGTGGTCGGGATGGCGTCGGCAGCCGCCTCGACGTTCTTCGCCTCGGACTCGCTCAGTCCCTTGTCGGGTACGGCGGGAGGCGGCGGCGGAGGCACGTCGGAGGCGGGCTGCCTGCCCTCGGCCTTGTCGCCGCCCTTGGCCTTCTGCTTGTCGGCCTGGTCCTCGGGGCCGATCCGCTCCACCTTGCCGGTGACCTGGGCGGCCGCGGGGGCGGCCTGGGGCGGCGCGGACCGCGTCTGCGGCGCCCCGGAGGGACGTTCACGCGTCGGCGGCGCCGCGTCGAGGCGCTTCTGCTCGTCGGCGATCTTCTTGTCCGCGGCCTTGTCGACCCCGGGCATGGCGGCGGCCGCCTGGTCGGGCGCCAGTTTGCTGACGGTCTGCACTGCGGCCTTGGGGTCCTGCCCCGAGACGTCCGGCGGCTCCTGCTGCTTCTCCTCGGGCGCGGCTCCGCCGCCGCCCCCGCAACCGCCCTGCTGTCCCTCGTCCTTCTCGGGTGCGGGCGCGGGCGGCGCGCAGCCGCCGCCGTCCTTCTCCAGGGACGCCTCGGGCCGGGGCGCGTCCGTCGCCGCCGTCTGGCCGGGCCCGTCGCTCTGCTCGGCGGCCGGGCTGACCGCCGCCTGGGCGACCGACGGCGCCGCGCCCGGGCCCGCGGCGACCGCGGGCCCCGTCTTCTCGGAGGCGCCCACCGGTCCGCGGGGTGCGGCGCCGGGCCCGCTCTCCTTGGGCACCTGGCTCTTGGCCTGCGGCGCCTCGCGCTCGGAACGGGGCGGCTCGGCGCCACAGAGCATGGAGGGGGAGGGGGCACGGGTCTCGACCAAGGTTCTCGGCGGTCTGGGGAAGACGGGGCGGGGCACGGGGGCCGCGCCAA
>NZ_JBHVGU010000006.1:162965-168540 GCF_042800575.1 Streptomyces sp. NPDC057616 | reverse complement strand
GCGGCGGGCGAGGGGTCGCGGTCCTCGACCGGGGTCCTCGGCGTCTGGGCGCCGGCGGGCCGGGACACGGCGGCCGCGACCGGGGTCGCCACCGCGGGCAGGGAGCCGGGAGCGGACGAACCCGCCGCGGCCGTACGGGACTCCGCGGCCGTACGGTCGCGCTGCTGGTCCTTCTCCTCCTGCTCGTCCTGGGCGTCCGGCCGTTCGTCGTCGCCGTCCGTCCCGCCGGAACCGGTGTCGTCGGCGTCCTTGGCCTGCTCGTTCTCCTGCCGCTGCTCCGGGTCCGCCCGCTCGCTCTCCGGCTCGGGCCGTTCCCGGTCCTGGGTCGCCAGGTCGGGGCCGACCTCCTGGTCGAGCGGCTTGTCGGTCTCCTGGAGGTCCTTGGTGGCGCGGTCCTGGCCCTGGGCGACGGGCCCGTTCTCGGGCTGCGGCGCCTCGCCCTCGACCGGCCCCTCGTCCTGTCCGGGAGCCTTCGGCTCGGGTCCGGCCTCGTCCTCGTCCTGCTCCCGCTCGTTCTTCTCCCGCTCCTGCTCGGTCCGTTCGGCCTTCGTCGGCGGCGGGGTGGGGAACGAGGGCAGGGACGGCTGGGCGGCGCCGGGCGCGAGCTGGTCCGCGGTGGGCACGGCGGACAGGTCGAGGTCGGCCTCGGGCAGGTAGTCCTCGGGCCTGAGCGCTGGCTCGTCCTTCACGCCCGGCGCCCGGCTCTCGTCCTCGCCGCCCGCGACCTCCTGGTCGGCGCCCGCCTCGAGACCGAGCGGCCGCTCCTCCTCGCGGGGTTCGGCCTCGGCGCCGCCGTCCTCGTCCTTCTCGTTCAGGCCGTGCTCGGACAGCGCGGAGTCGGGCCGCTCGGCGCGCTCGTCGACCTTCTCCGGGCGTACGGGTCCGGGCTGGGCCTTCTGCTTCGGGTCCGGTTCCTCCTGCTTGGAGCCGGCGGCCGGCCGGGTCTGCTCGTCCTGCCGCTTGCGCTTGTCGGAGCCGGGCGCACTGGCCTGCCGCGGGTCGGCCTCCTCGCGCTCACGCTGCTCCTTGCGCTCCTGCCTGGCCTGCTCGGTGCCCTGCTGCTGCGTCCGGACGCGTTCGTCGGAGGCCTGGTCGGTGCGCGCGCGGTCGGTGGCGGACTGCTCGTCCTCCTGCTGCTGCTCCTCCTCGGCCTGCTGCCGGGAGGCGTTGCGGGTGTCCTCCTGCTCGGTGCGCCGCGCGGCGTCCTGGTCCTCGGTGGCGGCGTCCGCACGGGCCCTGCTGCGGTCGCTGCTGCTCTTGGCGTCGCGCGCCCTGGCGTCCTCCTGCTCCTCGCGCGCGTCGGCCGCCCGCCGGTCGGCGGAGCCGCGGTCGGACTCCTGCTTCTTCTGCCACCGGGTGCGTTCGACGCCGAGTTCCTCGAAAAGGTCGATCTCCGGCAACGGCGCCTCGGCGGGCTGGAGTTCGACGGGCCCGGGGCGCGCCTCGTCGGCGATCTCCAGCAGCCGGTCGAACTCGGGCGTCAGCAGCCGGTTCTCCAGCCGGTCGACGACCGCGTCCTCCAACTCCGGTGACATCCGCGCCAGTTGCAGCCGTACCCGGCCGGAGGCGTCGGTGGGGTCACCGCGCAGGCTGCGCAGCACGTTGCCCGCGAGCCGGTCGACGAGGGTCGCCGGGTCGACGGCCTCGGCGCGCATCCGGTCGGCGTCGACGGTGGCGTAGCGCAGCCAGCCGGGGGTGTCCTGCCCCTCCTCGACCTGCGGGGCCTGCTCGGACGGCTGAAGCGAGTCGGGCCGTACGACCGCCTGCGCGGCCTCCTCCGCCTCCCGCTCGACGGCCTGCTGGGGCAGGCTCACCGCACCGAGTTCGCGGCCGGCCCGCAGTGTGCCGAGGCCGTGCGGGTTCTGCACGGTGTGCTGGAGTTCGTGGACAAGCAGGCGCCGGCCCTGGTCGGTGCCGGGGCGGAAGGCGCCCTCGCGGAAGAAGACGTCCTGGCCGACGGCGACCGCGTCCGCGCCGAGCAGTTCGGTCAGCTGCCCGGCGTCCCGGCCGGTGTGCAGCCGTACCCGGCCGAGGTCGTGGCCGAGCTGCTCCTCCAGTTCCCGCCGGATGCCGGGGTCCAGCGGCTGGCCGGCGCCGCTGACGATGTTCTTCGGCTCGGGCGCACGGGAGGTGGCGGCGCGTTCCTTGCGCTTGCGGCGGCGCTGTTCGGCGGTCTGCTCCGCCTGGCCGTCCTGGGTGCGGGAGCTCACGGGCCCACCTCCCCGTGACCGCTCAGGCCCTCGTGCACGGCGCGCGCCAGCTCCTGGCCGAGGCGGCGCGCGGACAGCCCGGCCGGCAGGGGCGGCAGCCCGGACAGGGCGTCGACGGCCAGGGCGCCCCGCGCGGCGAGCGGCACGCCGTGCAGCCGTACCAGACGGGTCAGTTCGGTCTCGAAGGCGGCCGAGACCCGGTCGGGGTCGGCCCGGAAGCCGTCGAGGACCAGTTCGCCGATGTCCACGCGGATCGCCGAAGGTTCCTTGCCGGCAGCGGAGTTCACACCCATCCGCGGACCTCCGTGGGCGTCAGCGAGCGCTCCAGCTTCAGGTACTCGGTGCGGGCGGCGGCGAGCATGTGCCGCATCTGCAGCCGGTCGCCCTCCTCGGCGGCGAGGAAGGCCCCGGACAGGGCGATGTTGCGGATCGAGCCGCCGGCGACGGTGAGTCGGGCGAGCAGGGCGGGGTCGATGTCCTTCACCGGTGCCTGCGGCGGCAGCACCCGCCGCCAGATCTCGGCCCGCTCGTCCTCGGCCGGGAAGGGGAAGTCGACGACGAAGCGGATGCGCCGCAGGAAGGCCGTGTCGAGGGCGCTCTTCATGTTGGTGGTGAGCACGGCGAGGCCGCGGTAGGCCTCCATGCGCATCAGCAGATAGCTGACCTCGAGGTTGGCGTACCGGTCGTGGCTGTCCTTGACCTCGCTGCGCTTGCCGAAGAGTGCGTCGGCCTCGTCGAACAGCAGCAGCGCGCCGCCGCGCTCGGCGGCGTCGAAGACCCGGCGGAGGTTCTTCTCGGTCTCGCCGATGTACTTGCTGACGACCTGCGAGAGGTCGATGACGAACAGGTCGAGGCCGAGCTCGTTCGCCATGACCTCGGCGGCCAGGGTCTTGCCGGTGCCGGAGCCGCCCGCGAACATCGCGGTCACGCCGAGGCCGCGGCGCAGGGTGGCGGCGAACCCCCACTCCTGGTGGACGGTGGCCCGCTGCCGTACGTGCGCCACGATCTCCCGCAGCACACCCGTCTGCCGCTCGTGCAGCACCAGGTCGCCCCAGCCGGCCTCGGGCGTGATCCGCCGGCCGAGCTCGTCCATGCCGATGCGCGCCTCGTCGAGCCCGGCCCGCCAGGCGAGTGCGGCCGCGTCCGGTTCGTCCTCCTGCGGGAGCAGGCGGCGCACGGTGGCCGCCGCGGTCCGTACGAAGTGCGGGGGCAGCTGGAACTGGGCGACGAGGGAGCGCAGTTCGCCCTCGTCCAGGTCGGTCTCCTCGAACGCGCCCGACCACAGGGCGAGTTGCTCCTCGTCGTCGAGCCGCGGCACGGCGGCCCGGGCCCGGTAGGAGCGCTCCGAGCGCAGCGGGTCCTCGCTCGACACCACCACCGGTACGGCCGCGCCCGCCAGGAAGGACTCGGTCGCCGCGCGCTGGTCGCGGTCCAGTTCGCCGACCTCGACGAGCAGCGCCGAGGGCAGCAGGATCGCCTCGCGCTGCCACAGCCGGGCGAGCCGGTCGCGCTCGACGGGCTCGGAGGGGATGTCCGCGGCGCTCATCGCGTACAGCCCGAGCCCCGAGCGGGCCGCGGCCGCCGCGGCGATGTCGGCGCGGCTGCGCAGGTCACCGCCGGTCACCTCGACGATCGGTGCCTCGGCGCCCGCCCCGGTCGTCCAGCCCTCGGCGAGCCGGCTCGCCGCCAGGTCGTAGGACGGCGTCAGCGCCTGCGGCACCGGGGTGCGGCGCAGCCCGCCGTGCAGTCGCGCGTCCAGGTAGGGCGAGCCCAGCAGGAAGTGCAGGACGCGCTCGTCGAGGCGGAGCCGGGACGTGGTCAGCCGGCTCTCGTCGTCCAGCTCGATGATCCGCCAGCGCCTGAGCGGCGCCACGGGCGTGAGCGCGCTCCAGTGCGGTTCGGCGAGCGCGGCCAGGGCGAGCGAGAAGGTGGGGTACGCACGCTCCGGGTCCCCGCTCGCGGCGGCGCACCGGGGCGCTGCCGTGGGCTCCAACTCCTGTGCGGCGGCGAGGAGTACGAGGTCGCGCTCGAAGGCGGTGAGGCCGAAGCAGGAGACGAGCGCCTCGAGGGGGGCGGTGCCGGGACCCTCGGCGGGGACCAGCTCGGCGCCGGGTGCGTCCCCCCGCGCGGCGGACCGTGCCGCGTGTGCGTCGACCCGGGCCAGGACGCGCCGGATCTCCGCGGTCAGCGTCGTCCCGTGCTCGGCCGTCCCCATGCCCTCACCTGCCCCCGTCGTCGTCATGCCGCCTCACTTCTCCGTGCTGTCGTCGCCCTGCCGCGGGCTTTGCCGGCCGGTCCTGGGCGCCGCCCTGCGGGCGCGCGCGGGGGACTTGGCGGCGGTCTTCGCAGCGGTTTTCGCGACCGTCCTCGCGGGGGCCTTGGCCGCCTTCTTCTCCGTCGCCGCGGCGGGCGGCTCGGGCCGGTCGTCCTCAACCTGCGCGGGATCGGCCTCAGTCGACGCCGGGGTGCCCGCTGGTCCGGCCCCCGGAGGGACCGGTGCGCCCGGCGCACCGAACGGCAGGACCCTCACCTCGGGCCGTTCGACCGGCCTGCCCGCCACCGGGACCTGACGTCCGTCGATGAGGACGAGCGTCGCCTGGTAGACCACGGACAGCGTGTACGGCGTCTGGTAGAGCATCCCCCACAGCTTCGACGTCTCGTCGACGTCCATCACGGTCGGTGTGAACCTCACCCGCTGCGCCGCCTCCGCGAGGTCGCTGCCCGCCAGGTAGGGCCGCTCCCCCGCCTGTTCGATGACGTCGTGGGGAAGCACCGGGATCTCGTGCAGGGTGCGCACCACGGAGCCGATCAGCCGCTGTCCGACCAGCTCCCGCTCGTCGCCGTACGCGCTGATGACGTAGTGCAGGTCGAGTGCCGCGGCGGGCCGCTTGACCAGGGTGCCGTCGGACGCCCGGGTCGGCAGGTCGTTGTTGCGCAGCGAGGTGTTGGGCGTGACCTGGTAGAGGAACACCGAGATCGTCGGCTGCTCCAGCTGCGGGTCGGCGGGCGGCTTGCGCGGCTCGACCTTGACGGCCTCGCCGAACTCCGGCCCCACGTTGTTCTCGATCAGCAGCGCGAGGGCCTGGGTGACATGGGCGATGGCAAGTGCGTTGCTCATGACGTCAGTTCCTCGGTTCCTCTCGGCCTGCTGATGCCTGTCCGTGGTTCACTCGCGCCCCCGCGCCAGATACTCGGCGAGGCTCACGGTCGCCGCGGGCCGCTCCTTCGCGGGCGTCCCCGGCCGCCCGCCGCCCGCGGGCTGCGCGGTCACCTCGAGCCGCCCGATCTGCACCTGGACGACCTGCTCGGTGGACCGCCCGGGGCGCCGGGCGGCGGCCTGCCGTACGGCGTCGCGTGCTGCCGCC
>NZ_JBHVGU010000006.1:101686-162955 GCF_042800575.1 Streptomyces sp. NPDC057616 | reverse complement strand
TTTTCCCCTGGGACCATTTTTTGGGCGACTTTCTGGGGGCCCGGGTGTGCGGTCTCCTGTGTGGCTTTGTTTGTCCCCCCCTTGTTGGCGCCGTGGGTTCCCACCCCCCCCGCCACGGCGTGAGGGGCGGTCTCCGCTCCCGGGGGGATGGGCCCGGAGACCGCGGTCTGTGCCGGGTGCTGCTGCGCCGCGCGGCCCCGCCCCGCCGCCCGCCGTGCCGGGTCGGCCAGGGGCCTGGGCCCCGGGGCGAGCGGCGCGGCGGGACGCAGCAGGGGCGCCTCGGCGCGGGCCGGCGCGGCCGGACGCGGGTCCGGGCCGGCCGGTGCGTGCTCGGTGCGCACGACGGTGTGCTCCCGTTCGGTGTGCGTGCGGGTCTCCCCCGCCGCGGTCCACGGGGCGTCCGCCGGCGGTGCGGCCGCCGGTGCCGCGGGCCACAGCAGGGCGTCGTCCTCGGGCGCCGCCGCCCGCGGCCGTACCGCCTCGACGCGCTCGAACGGGCCGGGCAGCCGGGGCCGCACCCGCACCGCGGCCGGTCGCGGGGCGGTGTGCCGCGCGATCAGCCGGTCGAGGAAGTCCGGGAGGTCCGGGGAGTCGGGGGTGCCCCGAGAGTCAGACATCCGCACACAGCTCCAGGTAGTAGCGGCGCCGCGTCGGGCTGAGCGCCAGGATCTCCGGCTCGCTCCACCCGTAGGCGGTGGCGAGCAGGTGGACGTCGAGCAGCACGTCCCGCGCCCAGGCGTCCAGTTCGGTCCACAGGTAGGAGGCGATGTCGAGTTCGGCCCGGGTGGCCTCGCCGCACTCGGGGCAGGCGATGCCGAGCACCAGGTCGGCACCCGGGTCGGCGGCCTCCACGGCCTCGGCGATCCGGCGCTGCACCGCGGCGGGCAGCTCCGGGCCGGCCACGGCGGTGCCGGCGCGCGCCGCCGAGACCAGGCACCGGGCGAGCAGGGCCGTCCGCGGGTCCGCGTCGCGGGCCGCGGCCTGCAGGTCGGCGATCCCGGGCAGCCTGAACTCGACGTCCCAGCCGCCCTCCTGGACCCGTACGACCTGCTCGCCGCGCCCGCCCAGCGATCCGGCGAGCTCACCCGCGTCCAGGTCGAACTCCATGTCCTGGCCGCAGGCGGTGCACTCCAGGCGCACCTGCATCCGCTCGCCGAACAGCGCCCGGCGCAGCGCGAACAGGTCCGCCTCGCGCTCGCCCACCGGGACGGCGGGCAGCCGCGAGACGTCGACGTCCGGGCGTGCCGCGCGGTGCAGCAGCAGTGCCCGTCCGACGGATGCCTCGCCGAGCCCCGCCTCCCAGGCGGCCAGCAGTTCGGCCGCCCCGGTGATCGCCATGTCCTCCCCCCGCTTCCTCGACCGCCGCGCCGTCAGGCCGGGTTGAGGAACGAGGGCTCCTCGGGCTCGGGCACCTCGTAGTCCCGCTCCCAGCCCTCGCACTCGAGCTTCAGCGACTGGATGGCCACCGCGTTGGCGTTGGCGTCCATCTCGCCGAGGACCTGGTACTCGCTCGGCCAGGTCCGGTAGAGCTTGTGCGAGACGGCGACCTGGCCGGCCTCGTTGAGGACCTGGATGACGATGTCCTTGCGGAAGTCCGCGAGGGACACCTCGGAGCCGAGACCCGCGCCGACCTGCCAGACCTTGTTGGCCCAGCGGTCGAACTCGGGGTCGTGGGTGACCCCGCGCTCCAGGGTGATGCCCTCGAACTCCGAGCGGCCCGGCGACTTGCGCGGGGAGGACGGGTCGCCGCCGTGCCGGTGCTTGACGACCTCCGTGGTCCGCTTCAGCGGACTGATCTTGCTGATGCCGGCGACCGTCCGACCGTCCCACAGCACCAGGAACTTGAAGTTCTTGTAGGGGTCGAATCGATGCGCGTTGACCGTGAACTCAGCCATCGGATTCCTTCAGCTCTCCATGTGTCTGCGGGCGCTACAGCGCGAACTGCCCCGACGTCTGCTGGATCTTGACGACCACGAACTCGGCCGGGCGGACCGGCGCGATGCCGACGAGCACGTTGACGACGCCGTTCGCCACGTCCTCGTCCGTCGTGGTCTCGCTGTCGCACTTGACGAAGTACGCCTCGCGCGGGGTGCTGCCCTTGAAGGCGCCCTGGCGGAAGAGCGTGTGCAGGTACGAGGAGGCGGACAGCCGGATCTGCTGCCACAGGCTCTCGTCGTTGGGCTCGAACACCACCCACTGCAGGCCGCGTTGGAGGCTCTCCTCCACATGCAGCGCGAGCCGCCGCACGGGCACGTACTTCCACGCGCTGCCGAGGGCGTCGGAGCCCTCCAGAGTGCGGGCGCCCCACACCAGCGGGCCGGTGAGCGGGAAGGTGCGCAGGCAGTTGACGCCGAGCGGGTTGAGCAGCCCGGTCTCCCGGTCCGTCAGGTCGACGGTGAGCGAGTGCACCCCGACGAGCTGCGCCTCGGTGCCGGCGGGCGCCTTCCAGACGCCGCGCTCGGAGTCGGTGCGCGCGATGACGCCCGCGACCGCGCCGGACGGCGGGAAGGCGCGCAGCCGGCCGGTGAGCGGGTCGGTGAGCTGGAGGTGCGGGAAGTACAGCCCCGCGTGGTTGCCGCGGACGGCGTCGAAGGCGGACAGCCCCGCACGCGCCGAGTCCACGCTCACCCAGCTGCCGGGCGCGTCGACCAGCAGGAAGATCCGCCGCTCCGCGCACAGCCGCTCGGCGGCCGAGACGACGGTGAGCGCGTCCTCGATCTTCTCGTACGACGCCAGTTCCGGCAGGGAGAGCAGGTTGACGTCGGCCACGGCGCGCAGCGCCTGGATGCCGGTCTTGCCGGCCTCGGAGCCGATGAGGTCGCGCGGGCCGGGGGCCTCGCCGTCCTCGCCGCCCTCCAGCGGGAACACGGGCGGGTTGACCGAGGCCTCCAGGCCCAGGTCGTTGGCGCACTCGCCGAGGAAGCGGACGACGTCCTCGGGGTCGGTGGAGCCGGCGACCACCTGGATGCGGCGGCCGAAGGCGGTGACCTCGACGCCCGCGAAGGCGTGCTTGCCCGGCGCGTCGGGCAGCGCCCGCAGCTTGCGTTCGAGCAGCAGCGCCAACTCCGCGACGGAGGACGGGGCTTCGCCGTCGCAATCGGCGTCGTAGAGCCGGAACTCGCGTTCCACGTCGCCGATCTTCACCGTCAGGTCGACGGCGAGGTCGGGCAGTTCGTCGCCGAACGGCTTGGAGACGGTGCCGGACGGGTCGGGCCGGCCCTCGCCGACGGCCTCGACGCGGATGAGGCGCGAGCCGGCGTTGACGACGGTGGGCGCGTAGCTGCCGCTGCCCTCGTCCATGGACAGGCCGTTGAAGCTCTCGCGGGCGTCGCCCTTGGCGTCGTAGACGCGCAGGTTGAAGGTCTCGTCGCAGGCCGTGGTGTCGTAGTCGACGGCGACGCGCAGGCCGTTGCCCCACACGCCGGGTTCCTTGGCGTGGACCTCCAGCACACGGCTCTCGCTGTGGCCCTCGGTGGACTCCAGGACGACGCACGCGGCCTTGCCGCTGCCGGCCTTGGCGACCCGGACGATCACGGCGACGGAGCCGCCGTTGCCGAAGAACTGGTGCACGGCGTAGGCGAGCGGGCTCTGCGCGCTCAGCCCGCCGAAGCGCCGCTCGAAGTCGGCGAATCCGGTGACGCGTACCGGCTCGTTGAGCGGGCCGCGCCGGGTGTGCCCGACGAAGGCGGTCACCGACGTGGTCACGGCGGAGATGGTGCGGGTGCTGCTGGGAAGCTCTTCGACGTAGACGCCCGGATACGTCGGCCTCGCGGCGCTCACGGCATTCGTCGGCATTCCCCCTCCAATCCCTTTTCAGGCACCGGTCGAAGGCACCAAGAGACGGCAGAGGGAGAGGTTTCGGTACAGCGGCAGGCCGCGGACGCCCGACGCGTCAGGACGCGCCGGTCCGCGCACCCCGTGTCAGCGTTCCCCCGTCATTGTCCCGGGCGGACTGCCGTCCGGGCCAAGCAACCACGCTTGTGACTCCTGATGCTCAAGTGCTCCTCCACCTTGAGGAGTTGACGGTTGCACAAGCAAGGCGGGATCGCGCCAGCCCGAAAGGAGGTTCGATGAAGACCGGTGTTCACGACCCACACGCGATGTGCGCGTGTCGGATCAGGCGCTTCACAGATCTCACACAGCTCGTGGTGCAGCAGAATGGGCCTCATGTCCCGACGTACCTCGCAATCCCGGCGGCAGCACGGCTCCGCCCCAGTTCACAACCCCTCCTGCCCTTGCGGTCTTGCGGAGACGTACGAGAAGTGCTGTGGCCGATTCCACCGGGGTGAGGCCGCGGCGCCCACGGCCGAGGCGCTGATGCGTTCGCGCTACTGCGCCTTCGTGAAGCTCAACGAGCCGTATCTGCTGAGGACTTGGCACCCGAGTACCCGTCCTGCGGAGCTCAAACTCGACCCGGGGATGCGGTGGACCGGCCTGGAGATCCTGGCCACGACGGACGGTTCCGCCTTCCACACCACGGGCACGGTGACGTTCCGGGCGTCCTTCAGGGGCGGATCGCTCCATGAGCGGAGCCGGTTCGAGCGGGTGGAGGGGGCCTGGGTGTACGTGGACGGAGAGTTCCTCGACTGACGCCCACCGGCCCTTGGGAGCGTCTGACAATTCCTAGGGCGCCAGGATGTCCAGTTCCTGGAGCGCGCCCACCGTGATCTCCCGGGTCAGCTGCTCGGCGCGGGCCGCGTCGCCCGCCCGGACCGCCTCGGCGACCTGGACGTGCAGGGTGACGGCGGCCGGGTCGGGGTCCTCGAACATGACCTCGTGGTGGGTGCGGCCCGCGAGGACCTCGGCGACGACGTCACCGAGCCGCGCGAACATCTCGTTGCCCGACGCCGTCAGGATCACCCGGTGGAAGGCCATGTCGTGGACGAGGTACGCCTCCAGCTGGTGGCCGCGCGAGTTGGCGACCATGCCGAGCGCGCACTCGGTGAGCTCGGCGCACTGCTCGGCGGAGGCGTGCCGGGCGGCCAGGGCCGCGGCGACCGGCTCGACGGCCGAGCGCAGCACGGTCAGCGAGCGCAGCTGGTGCGGACGGTCGGCGCCGGCCAGCCGCCAGCGGATGACCTGGGGGTCGTAGACGTTCCACTCGGCCTTCGGGCGGACCGTCACGCCCACGCGCCGGCGCGACTCGACCAGGTGCATCGACTCGAGCACCCGCACCGCCTCCCGCATCACGGAGCGTGAGACGTCGAAGCTCTGTGCCAGCTCGTCGGTACGCAGAACGCTGCCCGGCGGGTACTCGCCCGCGGTGATCGCGGGCCCGAGGGAGTCCAGTACATGGCCGTGCAGCCCCCGGCCCGGTGTGCTCATGCACTCAGCGTACGGGGCAGATCACGGGAAGAAAAAGTCAGACTTATTTGTCACAGACTCTTGAATTCGTCGTACCTAATCGGTTTCAGTGTCGTCGACATCCGGTCGACATCAGGTGTCGAAGAAGACAGCAGACAGTGAGGCAGCGATGAGCACCCCCCATGTCGTCGTGGTGATGGGCGTCGCAGGCACCGGGAAGACCACCATCGGTCCCCTTCTCGCGGCCAGGTTCGGCGTCCCGTACGCCGAGGGCGACGACTTCCACCCGGAGGCCAACATCCGCAAGATGTCGGCCGGCCACCCCCTCGACGACGCGGACCGGTGGCCCTGGCTCGACGCCATCGGCGCCTGGGCGCACGGGCGGGCCGGGCTCGGTGGAGTGGTCAGCAGCTCGGCGCTGAAGCGGTCCTACCGCGACCGGCTCCGTGCCGCCGCCCCCGGTGTCGTCTTCGTCCATCTGACCGGCGACCGCGCCCTCGTCGAGGAGCGGATGTCGCACCGGCAGGGCCACTTCATGCCCACCGCGCTGCTCGACTCCCAGTTCGCCACGCTCGAACCGCTCCAGCCGGACGAGGCGGGCGTCGCCGTGAGCGTCGCCGGGAGCCCCGAGGAGATCACCGCACGGGCCGTGAAGGCGCTGGAAGGCCTCCCCCACCCGGCCGTGTAACACCCCCCGTCCCCCATCCCCGTACCTGCAAGGGAAAAACCGTGACCAGACTCAGCGTCGAGATGCTGGCAGCGGACGCACCTCCGCCGATCACCTCGGCCGGCCATGCCCAGCTGGGCATCGCCGTACTGGTGGGCATCGCCGTCATCGTCGTGCTCATCACCAAGTTCAAGCTGCATGCCTTCCTCTCCCTCACGATCGGCTCGCTGGTGCTCGGCGCGGTCGCGGGAGCCCCCCTCGACAAGGTGATCGTCAGCTTCACCACCGGGCTCGGCACCACCGTCGCGAGCGTGGGCGTGCTGATCGCCCTGGGCTCGATCCTCGGCAAGCTGCTGGCCGACTCCGGCGGCGCGGACGAGATCGTCGACACGATCCTCGCGAAGGCGAGCGGGCGGTCCATGCCGTGGGCGATGGTCCTGATCGCCTCGGTGATCGGCCTGCCGCTGTTCTTCGAGGTCGGCATCGTGCTGCTGATCCCGGTCGTGCTCATGGTCGCCAAGCGCGGCAACTACAACCTGATGCGCGTCGGCATCCCGGCGCTCGCGGGCCTGTCCGTGATGCACGGCCTGATCCCGCCGCACCCCGGCCCGCTGGTCGCCATCGCCGCGGTCAAGGCCAACCTCGGTGTCACGCTGGCGCTCGGCATCCTCGTGGCGATACCCACGGTGATCATCGCCGGTCCGCTGTTCTCGAAGGTCGCGGCCCGCTGGGTGGACGCCCCGGTCCCCGAGCGGATGCTGCCGCCGCGCGCCTCCGAGGAGCTGGAGAAGCGCCCGAGCTTCGGCGCCACCCTGACCACCGTGCTGCTGCCGGTCGTGCTGATGCTGCTGAAGGCGCTCGTCGACATCGTGGTGGACGACCCCACCAACCTCACCCAGCGCGTCTTCGACGTCGTCGGCAACCCGCTGATCGCCCTGCTCGCCGCCGTCATCGTCGGCATGTTCACGCTCGGCCGGGCCGCCGGGTTCACCCGGGAGCGGATCAGCGACACCGTCGAGAAGGGCCTCATGCCCATCGCGGGCATCCTGCTGATCGTCGCCGCGGGCGGCGGCTTCAAGCAGACGCTGATCGACTCGGGCGTGGGCCAGATGATCCTGGACATCTCCAAGGACTGGTCGATCCCGGCGCTGCTGCTGGGCTGGCTGATCGCGGTGATCATCCGTCTCGCGACCGGTTCGGCGACGGTGGCGACGGTCTCGGCGGCCGGTCTGGTGGCCCCGCTGGCGGCCGACATGTCGACCACGCACGCCGCGCTGCTCGTCCTGGCGATCGGTGCCGGCTCGCTGTTCTTCAGCCATGTCAACGACGCCGGCTTCTGGCTGGTGAAGGAGTACTTCGGGCTGAGCGTCGGCGAGACCGTCAAGACCTGGTCCGTCATGGAGACGATCATCTCGGTGGTCGCGGGCGGTCTGGTCCTGCTCCTGTCACTGGTCATCTAGGAGTACGCGGATGAGTCACCCGCTGTTCGACATCGGCGGCCGCACGGCCCTGGTCACCGGCTCCAGCCGCGGCATCGGGCTCGCCCTGGCCCGGGGGCTGGCCGAGGCCGGCTGCACGGTGGTCCTCAACGGACGCGACGCCGGCCGCCTCGCCGAGGCGGCGGCGCAGCTGCCCGGCGAGGTCCGCACCGCCGTGTTCGACGTGACCGACGGCGCGTCCGTGGCCGCCGGCATCGCGGACGTCGAACAGCGGGTCGGCCCGCTGGACATCCTGGTCAACAACGCGGGCATGCAACTGCGCGCCCCGCTCCTGGAGTTCACCGACGCCGACTGGCACCGCGTGCTGGACACCAACCTCACCAGCGCGTTCCTGGTCGGCCGCGAGGCGGCCCGCCGGATGACGGAACGCGGTCACGGCAAGATCGTCAACATCTGCTCGCTGCAGAGCGAGGTGGCCCGCCCGGGCATCGCGCCCTACGCGGCCACCAAGGGCGCCCTGAAGATGCTCACCAAGGGCATGTGCGCCGACTGGGGCCCGCACGGCATCCAGGTCAACGGCCTCGGCCCCGGCTACATCGAGACCGAGCTGACCCGGGCCCTCGTCGAGGACGAGGAGTTCAGCGCCTGGGTGCGCCGCCGCACGCCCGCCGGCCGCTGGGGCCGCACCGAGGACCTGGTGGGCGGGCTGCTGTTCCTCGCCTCGCCCGCCGCGGACTTCGTCGCCGGGCAGATCCTGTACGTCGACGGCGGAATGACGAGCGTCCTGTGACGGGGCCGGCCGCCGCGGAGCGGGCACTCGGGTGTGTGATCCACGGCCGGGGCGACCTGCGCGTCGAGGAACTGCCGGTCCCCCGGCCCGGTCCCGGCGAGGCGCTCGTCGCCGTCCGCTACGGCGGTGTCTGCGGCTCCGACCTGCACTACTGGCGGCACGGCGGCGTCGGCGACTTCCTCCTGAAGGAGCCCCTGCTGCTCGGCCACGAGGTGGTCGGGACGGTCGTCTCCTACGGCTCCCCGGACCCGTCCGCCCCGGCCGCCGGTACGGCGGTCGCGGTGCACCCGGCGACCCCGTGCGGAAGTTGCCCCGAGTGCGCCGCCGGGCGCCGGCACATCTGCCGTGACACCCGGTACCTGGGCAGCGCCGCGCGCTTCCCGCACGTACAGGGCGGTTTCGCGACCCGCATCGCCGTTCCCGCCGGGCAGTTGAGGCCGCTGCCCGAGGGCCTGGGGCTGCGCCGGGCCGCGCTCGCCGAGCCGCTGTCGGTCGCACTGCACGCGGTGCGGCGGGCCGGAGCGGTGGCCGGCAAGCACGTCCTGGTCACCGGATCGGGCCCCATCGGCTGCCTGGTCGTCGCCGCGGCCAGAGCGGCCGGCGCCGCCCGGATCACGGTCACCGACCTCCTCCCGGCGGCCCTGGAGTACGCGCGTCTCGCGGGCGCCGACACCGTCGTACGCGCCGACGACCCGGCCGACGCCGGATGGCCGGACGCGGAGCACGAGGTGGACGTGGCGGTGGAGGCGTCCGGGGCGGCGGCCGGGCTCGACACCTGTCTGCGCCTGGTGCGCCGCGGCGGGGTGGTGGTGCAGCTGGGCATGCTGCCACCGGGCCCGACCCCGTTCGCCGGGAACCTCGTGGTGAGCCGTGAGATCGAGCTGCGGGGCGCGCTCCGCTTCGACACCGAGTTCGACGAGGCGCTGCGGCTGCTCGCGGCCGGGCCCGCCTTCGACGGGCTGGTCAGCGCGGTGGTCCCGGTGGCGGAGGCCGAGTCGGCGTTCGCCCTCGCGGCGGACCGCGGCCGTTCCTGCAAGGTCCTGCTGGACTTCGGCGGCTGATATCCCGGCCGAGGAACACCGGAATACGCCTTCCCCGGGAGCGCCGCCGGCCCGATGATGGGGAGACCCCCTGGACCCGGGCGTCCGGGGGTCGTGTGTGTCGGGGGACGTGTGTCGGGGGCGTTGCGTGTCGGGGGACGTGTGATCGGCAGTCGTATGTGTCGGGGGGCGTCATGACGGTTTCCCTCGGAATGCGTATCTCGGGGCTGCTCGTGGCCGGAGCGGTCGCGGTCGCCGCCGCGGCCTTCACCGGTGGCGGACGGGGCATGCCGCACGGAGGAGGCGGGGACGACAGGATCGTGACGGTCGGGCCGTCGCAGAGCGCCCGCTCCCTCGCGGCTCCCGCGCCGCCCGCCCCGCGCCAGTCGCCCGCCGGCGAGGCGAGCGGCACCGTGGCCCCGAGCACTCCGGACCACCCGCGGACGGCCACGCCGGCGCCTCCCGGCCGCTCCTCCCCCGCGCCCACCTCCGTCAACAGGCTTCTCGTGAGCCCCGGTTGGCTCCCGTCCGGTCCCGACTCGCCGAACGCCGACTCGGTGCCCGACCCGTCGAGCGTCTACGACGTGCTGCGCGACCCGCACCGGTGCAGGGCCGCTCTCGACGTGATCCCCAAGGCGTCCGCCGACCCGGAGTGGCGGGTGCTGCGCGCCCTCGCCACCGGGTGCCTGGCCGTGCAGGGCTGGAGCGGCGACTGGACCACGGTGGGCAAGGACCACGCCGAGCTGGCGGGCACGCTCGGCACCTGCAAGGGCCAAGCCGCCTACGCCGTGCTCGGCGCGCTGCTGGACTTCCACCGGCGGCACCCGGCAGGGACCGTGCAGCTGACGCCCTCCGCGGGCACCGCCCCGGCCTGCGCCTACGGGATCTCCGGCGTCGGCACCGGCGGCGACGGCTCGGCGCAGCCGGGCGACACGGTCACCGTCGAGCTGCGCGACACCTGCTTCGACCAGAGCGAACTGCTGCGGTTCGGCAGCCTGTCCATCGGCGGGCAGCAGCTCGCCGGGCCGCTCGTGGCGCAGTCCCGCTCGGGCGACCGCCTGGTGCTGTCCGCCGTGGTGCCGTCCCTGGACGGCTCTCCGCGGACGGTCGAGGTGGCCGTCCGGTACGGCGGTACGGAGGTGCGGCTGCCGGACGCCTTCACGGTCGCGGCGCCCGCCGTGGTGCAGTCGCCGGGCGAGTCGTCAGGGACGCCACAGGGGGTGCTCACGCTCGGCCCACTCCCGGTCGACCCGTCCGGTCCGTAGCCCGCGGCGGGCCTGCGGGTCCCCGATCGCCATGCCGATGTGCCCGGCGAGCACGATCCCGACGGTCAGGGCGAGCCAGTCGTGGACGAAGGTCGCGCTGGTGCGCCACATGATCGGGGTGAGATGGGTGAACCACATGATCAGGCCCGTGCCGAGCATCACCAGCGACGCACCGGCGATCCAGGCCGCGTAGATCTTCTGCCCGGCGTTGAACTTGGCCGCCGGCCGTGAGGAGCGGCGCTTGTCGCGGCGCAGGGCCGCGCGCAGCCAGACCTTGTCGTGCGGCCCGAAGCGGTTCAGGTGCCCGAGGTCCGCGCGGAAGTGGCGGGAGAAGAGGCCGACCAGGACCGGCACGGGCAGGGCGATCCCGGCGCACTCGTGGATGCGGACCACCAGCTCGCGGCGGCCGACCAGTTCGGCGAACTGCGGGATGTAGAGGAAGGCCGCCGTCACCACGCACACGCCCATCAGCAGGGCCGTCGTGCGGTGCACCCAGCGCTGTGCGGGCCCGAACCGGCGGATCTCGGCGGCCGGCCGGGTGCGCGCCTCAGCTCGTAGGGTCATCGTCGCGTCCGTTCGAGCGGCCGACCCAGGCGTCGACGTCGTAGCCGAGATGCTCCCAGTAGCCCGGCCGCACCTTGCGGGTCACGGTGATCCCGGAGAGCCACTTGGCGGACTTGTAGAAGTACATCGGGGCCACGTAGAGGCGGACCGGGCCGCCGTGGGCGTGGCCGATGTCCTTGTTCTGCATGCGCAGCGCCACCATCACGTCGGAGCGGCGCGCCTGGTCGAGGGTGAGGCTCTCGCTGTACGTGCCGTCGAAGCAGGTGAAGCGGACGGCGCCCGCCGAGCCGTGCACCCCGGCGGCGTCCAGCAGCCGGGACAGGCGCACGCCCTCGAAGGGGGTGTCGGGGACCCGCCAGCCGGTGACGCACTGGACGTCCTTGACCAGCTTGGTCTGCGGCAGGGCGCGCAGGTCGTCGAGCGTGTACGTCTTCGGGTGGTCCACCAGGCCGTCGACGGTGAGGCGGTAGTCCGAGGCGTTCTTGTGCGGCACGGAGGAGGCGACGGAGTAGTAGCGGAAGCCGCCGCCGTTGGGCAGCAGGCCGGTCAGGCCGGTGGGGTCCTTGTCGGCCGCGGCGCCCAGGAATCCTTCGAGCGCGCGCTGCAGTCCGGGCGCGGCGACCACGCCGAGGGCACCGAGGCCGATGGTGCCGAGCAGGACCCGGCGGCCGATCGGAGTGCCGCGTTCCGCCGAGGGCCGCGGCGCGCCGGGCTCCTCGGGCTGTTCGGAGTTCACGTATCCATTCGAACACCCGCGGCCCCGGCGGAGCCAGGGATCGCGGGTGCTCGTCAGGATTCCGTCATCTTCTTACCGGCTCCTCAGAAACCGGCGCACCGAGCGAGTCTCCCGAGGGCGGCCCTACGGGGTCTCCTGCGCCGCCTTGTCCAGCTGGAACGCCTCGTTGCCGAGCCCGATGCGCGCGTGCGCCTCGGGCGAGCGGGAGCGCAGGTAGAGGCCCTGGGCCAGGCCGACGGCCAGGGCGAGCCCGATGATGCCGGGCAGCACCCAGCTCAGCGCCGAACCGGGGCCCGCGCCGACCAGGACGTCGAAGTCCTTGACCGTGTAGAAGGCGATCACCAGCAGCGCGAGGCCTGCGAGCGCGGAGGTGACCAGCCGCCAGGACTGGGCGCCGGCGGCCCCGCGCCGGGCGAAGAATACGATGACCGACGCCGAGGCGGCCGCCATCAGCAGGATCACGCCGAGCGCACCGATGTTGCCGAACCAGGTGAACAGGTGCAGGACGGGCGCGGTCGGGTCCCCGGTGGGCTTGTCGTCGGCGACCGCGAAGACGATCACGACCACCGCCGCCACGGCCGTCTGCAGCAGGGAGCCGGTGCCGGGGGCGCCGCTGGAGCCGGTGGTCCGGCCGAAGGTGCGCGGGAGCAGTCCCTCGCGGCCCATCGCGAAGGTGTAGCGGGCGACGACGTTGTGGAAGCTGAGCATGGCCGCGAACATGCCGGTCACGAACAGGACGTGCAGTACGTCGGTGAAGGCTCCGCCCAGCCGGGCGTCGGTCAGCGAGAAGAGCATGCCGGCGCTCTCCTTCTGCGCCACGCCGACGACCTTCGAGGGGCCGGCGGCCACGGTCAGCGCCCAGCTGCTGAGCGCGAAGAAGACGGCGACGCCGCCGACGGCGTAGAACATCACGCGCGGGACCAGGATGTGCGGGCGGCTGGTCTCCTCCGCGTACACGGGCGCCTGCTCGAAGCCGAGGAAGGCCGCGATGCAGAAGCACAGCGCGGTGCCGACGCCCGCGCCGCTGAGCGTGTCCGGGTTGAAGGCGTGCAGCGACAGGCCCTCCCCGGCGGGGTCGCCGATCGCCGCGGCGTCGAAGATCACCACCAGGATCACCTCGATGACCAGCAGCACACCGAGCACGCGCGCGTTGACGTCGATCTTCAGCCAGCCCAGCAGACCGACGACCACGAGGGCCACCAGCGACGGTATCCACCAGGCGACCGTCAGGTCGGCGTACTTGTCCAGGAGCCCGGACACCTCGAAGCCGAAGATGCCGTAGATGCCCACCTGGAGCGCGTTGTAGGCGACCAGGGCCACCAGGGCCGCGCTCGCTCCGGCCGTGCCGCCGAGGCCGCGGGAGATGTAGGCGTAGAAGGCGCCCGCGTTGTGGACGTGCCGGCTCATCTCGGCGTAGCCGACGCTGAACAGGATCAGGACCACGCCGAGGGCGACGAACAGCAGCGGCTGCCCGACGATGCCCATCACCGCGAATGTGGTGGGCATGACACCGGCGACCACCATGAGCGGGGCGGTCGCGGCGAGCACGGAGAGCAGCAGGCCCCCCGTGCCGAGGCGGTCGGCGCGCAGGGCGCGCTCCTCGCCCAGATAGGTGCTGATGCCGTCGGAGGTGGATCTGCTCGCGCTGGAACTGCCCGTGGTCATCGCGGGGACCGTCCTTCTGTCGGAGTCGGGAGTGTCATGCCGTGCCGAGCGCGGCGGCGCGCGCGGCACGGAAGGCGGAGTGCGGATCGCGGTCCGGGTACGACCACGGAGCCGGGGTGGCGTGCTCGCCGATGCGGTGGAAGAGGGCGGCGGCCTCGGCGCCCCGGCCCTCGCAGAACTTGGCGTGGGCGAGGAAGTTGAGGTCGACCAGGCGGCGCGGGTGGCCCTCGTGCTCCCACTCCAGCCACCAGTCGAAGGCTGCCTTCATCACCTGCCGGGCACGGCGTCCGCTCCAGTGGCCCGAGGCGACGGGGTCCGGGGACGCGTGCCCGGCGGCGGCGAGGACGCGGTAGCGCTCGGCGTGCGCGACGACCGGCAGGATGGCGAGCGGGGAGTCGGCGGGGGCCTGCTCGGCGGCCCAGTTGGCGAAGTCGTAGACCTCGTGCAGCGGGTCGGGTCCTGCGCCGGGGTGCCGTTCGGCGAGGTGGGCGACCATCAGGTGGTGGGCGTGGTGGTGGTCGGGATAGCGGCCGCGGACCTGGTCGAAGAGGCGGGCGGTGTCGTCGCCGTTGCCGGTCCCGCGCTCCAGCATGAGCAGGCCGAGCCAGGGCGTGGGGTCGGCGGGCACCCGGTCCGCGGCGGCCCGGCAGGCCTCGCGGGCGCGCTCCGGCTTCTCCTTGCCGCACAGGGCGCGCTGGACCTGCGCAAGGGCGAGCAGCAGGGCGGCGTCGGTGGAGTCGGGTTCGGCGAGCAGCCAGTCGCGGGCCCACGCCTGCGCGTAGGGCTCCAGCGCGAGCACGGTGACCCGGTGGCCGCGGCGGTCCCAGTCGTCACCCGTCTGGACGAGCAGCGACCGGGCGGCCTGCCACCGGCCCTGCGCCAGTGCGGCGCGGGCCGCGTGCAGCCCGGCGTCGTCCAGCGCCGCGTCGAGGGCCTGGGCCGCGCGCTTGCGGCCCCGGCCGAGAGGTGGCGGGGGTGGAGACACCGCGGGAAACGTCCTCACGCGACGCTGCTCGTCGCCTGATATCGATGTGCCGTCGACTGGTCACGGACAGCAAACCCGCAGCCATCGGTTGACGTCAAGGGACGAACGGGTGTTACACGCGTCAACTCCCGTGACAGAAGGGGTACTTAGAACCGAACGCCCCCCTGCCTCGTCGAATATCCGTTTCCCGCATGTGGCGTACGCCATGGCGGCGACGGGAGGACCGCTTCACCATGACGGGACGGCGAGGGGACGCTACAGTCACCCAAACGCACCCCGAGACCCCACCCCGACGATCGAGGTACGCGCGTGTCCGTTCTGGTTCTGATCCTCGCCGTGAGCGCGGCATGCTGCCTCGGCCTCGGATTCGTGCTCCAGCAGAACGCGGCCCAGCGGGCACCCCTCAGCGACTTCCTCTCGCCACGCCTGCTCGTCGACCTGATGCAGGTGCCGCGCTGGCTCGGCGGTATCGCCCTGATGGTGGCCGGCATGGTCCTCGGCGCGATCGCGCTGAGCCAGGGCGAGATCTCCCTGGTCGAGCCGCTCCTGGCCACCAACCTCCTGTTCGCGCTGGGGCTGTCCCGGCTGCAGACCCGGCAGTCGCTCGGCCGCCAGGGCTGGACGGGCCTGGCCCTGCTCGCGGGCGGCGTCACCGCCTTCATCGTCGCGGGCCGGCCGCGCGGCGGCACCGCGGTGAGCGACCCCTTCCGGCACTGGCTGATCATCGGCGCCATGGTCGGCCTCGCGCTCCTGCTGACGACGTTCGCGAAGCGCTCGCGGCTCAGCGCGGGCCCGGTCCTCCTCGCCCTCGCCGCGGGCCTCCTCTACGGCGTCCAGGACGCCCTCACCCGGATCAGCGGGCAGCGGTTCTCCGCGGGTGGCCTGACCGACCTGGTCACCACCTGGCAGCCGTACGGCGTCGCCGTCATCGGCGTCACCGGCCTGGTCCTGGTCCAGAGCGCCTTCGAGACCGCGCCCCTGCGGATGTCGCTGCCCGCCCTCACCGCCGCGCAGCCCCTCGCGGGCATCGCCTGCGGGGTCGGCTTCCTCGGTGACCGGCTGCGCACCGACGCGGGCGCGCTCGCCTGGGAGGCGGCCGGTCTCGCCGCGATCGTCGGCGGCATCGTGCTGCTGGGGCTGCACCCCTGCATGCCGAGCGGCGCGGCCCGCCCGGAGCGGGTCCGGGACCTCCAGGCGCAGTAGCGGGTCCGGAACCTCGGCCGGACCGGCTGGCCCGGCACCCTCGGCCGGACCGGCGCCGTCCTGCTTGGATGGCCGTATGACGAGCCCCGCAGACGAGATCCTCGACATCGTCGACGAGCACGACCAGGTCGTCCGGCAGTCCCCGCGCGGCGAGGCATACGCCCAGGGCCTGCGCCACCGCTGCGTGTTCATCGAGGCCAGGGACGCGCAGGGCCGCCTGTTCGTCCACCGCCGCACCCCGACCAAGCTGGTCTTCCCCTCCCGCTACGACATGTTCGTCGGCGGCGTGGTCGGCGCGGGCGAGTCCTACGACGACGCGGCGCTGCGCGAGGCCGAGGAGGAGCTCGGCGTCTCCGGCCTCCCGAGCCCCCGCTTCCGCTTCAAGTTCCTCTACGACGACGGCGCCGGCCACAGCTGGTGGTCGGCGGTGTACGAGGTGCGCTGCGCGCTGCCGGTCAGCCCGCAGGCCGAGGAGGTGGCCTGGCACGACTTCCTGCCGGAGGCGGAGGTGGAGCGGCGTCTGGAGGAGTGGGACTGGGTGCCGGACGGGCTGGCGGCGTACCGGCGCCTGAAGGCGTTCCGGTCCGCCGGATAAGGTCCTTGGCGTGAGCGCATTCGTACGGAACGTCCGCCTGTGGTTCGCGCCCGAGGAGGTGCGTGAGGAGGGCAGCACGCCCGACTACCGCTTCTCGCTGGCGAACGAGCGCACCTTCCTGGCCTGGGTGCGGACGGCGCTCGCCCTGATCGGCGGCGGGTTCGCGGTGGACCAGTTCCTGCCGGACCTGCGCTGGGCCTGGCGGGTCGGGCTGGCGCTCGCGCTGCTCGGCGCGGGCGCGCTGTGCTCCCTGCGGGCGGTCAACCACTGGATGCGCTGCGAGCGGGCGATGCGCCGAGGGGAGGACCTGCCGGTCTCCCGGTTCCCGGCGGTGCTGAGCGTCGTGGTCGCCGTGGTCGCGATCGCGATGGTGGTGGTCGTGATCGTCGGGTGGGAGGGATGAGCGCCGGCGCCGCCCCCGAGCGGGACCCCGGCCTGCAGCCGGAGCGCACCCGTCTGGCCTGGCGGCGTACGACCCTGGCGAGCACGGTCGCCGCGGTCCTCGCCGCGAAGACCGCTCTGCACGGCGGCGCCTCCGCGGCGGGGGTCGTCGCCTGCGCCCTCGTCTGCGCCCTCTGGCTGGGCTTCCTCCTGGTGGCCCACCACCGCATCCGCACCCTCGCCGCAACCCCCAGCCCCCGCCCCCTCACCCCCCGCCACGCCACGGCCGCCATCCTGTGCACGGTGGCCATGGCGGTGTGCGGGGCGGCGCTGGTGCTCTAGCGTCCGGCAACTCTCACCTGCCCCGGACCGGAACGCATCGGTTGCCGCGGGCCCGTGCGTCTCGCCTCCTGCCGTCGGGTACCTCTCGCACCCCTCCCCCGGACCGGTCTCTCCGGACCTCTACCGGCCCCGTTCGGGAACCGTCACCACGATCTTGCCTCGGGTGCGGCCCTCCTGGCTGAGGCGGTGGGCCTCCGCCGCGCGTTCCAGGGGGAACGTCCGGGACACGTGGACGGTCAGGGCGCCCTGTTCCACGAGTTCGGTGAGGTGGAGCAGGTCCTGGGCGTCCGGGCGGACCCAGCAGTACGGGCCGCCGTAGGCGGTGACCTCGCCGTCGGCGATCGATGCCAGGCGGCCCTCGGGGGCGAGCAGGGCGGCCGAGACCTTCAGCGCGTCGCCGCCGACCGTGTCGAGGACGGCGTCCACGCCCTCGGGGGCCAGCCCGCGCACCCGCTCGGCCAGCCCGTCGCCGTACGCCACCGGCTCGCAGCCGAGCCCGCGCAGGAAGTCGTGGTTGCGTTCGCTCGCCGTGCCGATCGGTCGGCCACCGAGGTGCCGGACCAACTGGACGGCGATCGAGCCGACGCCGCCCGCGGCCGCGTGCACCAGCACCGTCTCCCCCCGCCTGACCTGAAGCGCCTTGACGAGCACCTGGTAGGCGGTGAGTCCCGCCAGCGGCAGCCCGGCCGCCTCCTCGAAGGAGAGGTTGCGCGGCTTGCGCGCGAGCGTGCGCACCGGCGCGGCGACGTACTCGGCGAAGGTGCCCCGCGCGAGGAAGTCCTCGCGCACGTACCCGACGACCTCCTCCCCCGCCGTGAACTCCCGTACGGAGACGCCCGGTCGCACCACCACGCCGGAGACGTCCCAGCCGGGCACCACCGGGAAGACGGCGTCGACCATCGGGTCCAGATACCCCTCGCGGCACTTCCAGTCGACGGGGTTGACCGCGGCCGCCCGGACCTCGACCAGTACCGCGTCGGGGCCGACCTTCGGGTCGCGCACCTCGCCGTACTCGAGCACGTCGGGTCCGCCGTACCGGCTGTAGCTGATGCCCTTCATGCCACCGACCCTCCGGGGTCCCCCGGCGCCACGCAACCGGGATGCCTTGATATGCGGCGAATGCGTGGCAGCCTGTGCGTCGTCATCACCCCGTACCCCTGAAGGTGAGCACGATGACCACCCTCCATCAGGAACACGCCTCCCACGCACACGAGCACGGCCCGGACTGCGGCCACACGAAGGTGCCGCACGGCGACCACGTCGACTACGCGCACGGCGGCCATCTGCACCGGGAGCACGGCGGCCACTGGGACGAGTGCGAGGCCGAGGGGCACGTCCCGCACGAGGGCCACGACCACCGGCACGGCGACGGCTGCGGCCACGAGAGCGTCCTGCACGGCGACCACGTCGACTACCTCCACGACGGGCACCGGCACGCCGTGCACAACGGCCACTGGGACGACCACTGACGCCTGCCGAGGACCCGCCGACAGCTCCCCGCACCACCGCGCGGGGAGCTGTCGGCCTATCGTGGCCCGGATCACGTTCGGCTTCCGCACTGGACGGCATACCGACCGGTCGGCATCATTGGTCGGGACACGTTGACGCGCCCGCGAAGGAGCACCGATGAGCCCCGACCACCCGCCAGGTCTCGATCTCGACCGGCTGCGCGGCCTGCTCGACCAGGAGCGGCCCGGTCTGGTGCACGGCCCCCTGACCGGCCGGCTGATCGAGGGCGGACGGTCGAACCTCACGTACTCGGTCTCGGACGGCACCTCCCGCTGGGTCGTGCGGCGGCCCCCGCTCGGCCATGTGCTGGCCACCGCGCACGACATGAAGCGCGAGCACCGCGTGATCAGCGCGCTGCACCCGACGAACGTCCCCGTGCCGCGCCCGATCCTGCTGTGCGAGGACGAGGAGGTGCTCGGCTCCCCCTTCTACGTCATGGAGTTCGTGAAGGGCACGCCGTACCGCACCGCCGACCAGCTCGCCCCGCTCGGCCCGGACCGCACCCGGGACGCCGTGCTGTCCCTGGTGGACACCCTGGTGGAGCTGCACGCGGTGGACCCCGCCGAGGTGGGCCTCGCCGACTTCGGCCGCCCCGAGGGCTTCCTGGACCGGCAGCTGCGCCGCTGGGGCAAGCAGCTGGACGCCTCCCGCAACCGCGACCTGGCCGGCATCGACGAGTTGCACGCCACGCTCGGCCGGCACCTGCCCCAGTCGCCCGCGCCGGCGGTGGTCCACGGCGACTACCGGCTGGACAACGTCCTGATCGGTGACGACGACCACATCAAGGCGATCCTCGACTGGGAGATGTCCACGCTGGGCGACCCGCTCACCGACCTCGGCCTGCTGGTCATGTACAGCATGCCGCTGGGGCTGCCGAAGTCCCCCGTCTCCACCACGGCCGAGGCGCCCGGGCACCCGGACCCGGCCGAGCTGATCGAGCGGTACGCCGCGCGCTCGGGGCGCGACGTCTCCGCGGTCTCCTGGTACACGGCGTTCGCCTGGTTCAAACTCGCCGTGATCCTGGAGGGCATCCACTACCGCTACACCCTGGGCCAGACGGTCGGCCGCGGCTTCGACCGCATCGGCGACCTGGTGCCTGTGTTCATCGAGCACGGCCTGACCACTCTTCAGGAAGGCTGATCCGTCATGGACTTCGCGTACGACGCGCGCACCGAGGAACTGCGCGCCCAACTCCTCGCCTTCATGGACGAGTACGTCTACCCGGCCGAGGCGGTGGCCGAGGAGCAGCGGGCCGCGCTGGCGTCGCCGTGGGACACCCCGGCCGTGGTGGAGGAGCTCAAGGCCGAGGCGCGCCGGCAGGGTCTGTGGAACCTGTTCCTGCCGGACGCCGAGCACGGCGCCGGGCTGACCAACCTCCAGTACGCGCCGCTCGCCGAGATCACCGGCCGCAGCCCGCAGCTGGCGCCCACGGCCACCAACTGCGCGGCGCCCGACACCGGCAACATGGAGGTGCTCGCGCAGTTCGGCGACGAGCGGCAGAAGAAGCAGTGGCTGGAGCCGCTGCTCGCCGGTGAGATCCGCTCGGCGTTCGCGATGACCGAGCCGGAGGTGGCGTCGTCCGACGCGACGAACATCACCACACACATCGAGCGCGACGGCGACGACTACGTCGTCACCGGCCGCAAGTGGTACATCTCCGGGGCGATGAACCCGGACTGCAAGATCTTCATCGTGATGGGCAAGACGGACCCGGACGGCGCGGACATCCGCCGCCAGCAGTCCATGGTGCTGGTCCCGCGGGACACCCCGGGCGTCACCGTGAAGCGCGCCATGCAGGTGTTCGGCTACGAGGACCACTACCACGGCGGCCACGCCGAGGTGATCTTCGACCACGCACGCGTGCCCGTCTCCCACCTGATCGGCGAGGAGGGCGGCGGCTTCGCCATCGCCCAGGCCCGCCTCGGCCCGGGCCGGATCCACCACTGCATGCGGCTGATCGGCATGGCGGAGCGGGCCATCGAGCTGATGTGCCGCCGGGCCGTCTCGCGCCAGGCCTTCGGCAAGGCGCTGGCCCAACAGGGCGTGGTGCAGAACTGGATCGCGGACGCGCGCGTGGCGGTCGAGCAGCTGCGTCTGCTGGTACTGAAGACGGCCTGGATGATGGACACCGTGGGCAACAAGGGCGCCCACACCGAGATCCAGGCCATCAAGATCGCCACGCCCCGCACGGTCGTCGACATCCTCGACCGCGCGATCCAGCTGCACGGCGCGGGCGGCCTCAGCCAGGACTTCCCGCTCGCAGAGCTGTACGCCGGCGCCCGCACCCTGATGCTGGCGGACGGCCCGGACGAGGTGCACCAGCGGTCGCTGGCGCGGCGGGAGCTGAAGAAGTACCTGTAGGAGCAAGCGGTAAGGGGCGGTCGCCGTGGCGACCGCCCCTTACGCATGCACGGCTACGGGCGCAGCGCCCGCAGCAGCAGGTCCGCCAGGTGGTCGGCGACCTCCTGCGGGCCCATCGGGCCGTCCGGGCGGTACCAGGTGGACAGGTGGTGGACGGAGCCGAAGTGGTAGTCCACCACCAGGTCGGCCGGGGTCGCCGTGGAGAAGACGCCGGTCTGCTGGCCCTCCTCCACCAGCGCACGGAAGCGCTCGTGGTAGCGCCGGCGCTCCGCGCGCACCTGCTTGTTCTTCTCCGGGCTCAGATGGTGCATGGAGCGGAAGAAGATCATCGCGTCGTCGAGGTTCTCGATGGTGGTGACGACGACGTCGGCCGCCGCGCCCCGCAGCCGCTTCTCGATCGGCTCGTCCGCGTCCGCGAACGCGTCGAGCCGCTCCTGCTGGACGCGCAGCACGCGCGCGTACACCTCGTGCAGGAGGTCGTCCTTGGAGCCGAAGTAGTGGTACAGCGCCCCCTTGGTGACGCCGGCCGCCTCGACGATCTCCTGCACGGAGGTGCGGTCGTAGCCCTGCTCGGCGAAGAGCCGGGTGGCGGCGGCCAGCAGCCGCTGCGGGACGGGCGTGCCGTCACCGTCCGTCGTTCTGGGCACTGTGCCGCCACCTGCCTTCCGGGCTTTCTGCCGTTCTCGACGTACTTATTCGCTGTGCTGCGGCCGGGAGCGGAGCTCCCGCCGGAGGATCTTCCCACTGGCCGTCTTCGGCAAGTCGGGCAGGATCTCCACCTGCCGCGGGTATTTGTAGGCAGCCAGTCTCTCCTTGCAGTACATCGCGAGTTCACCGGGGTCCGTATCCGTTCCCGGCCGGAGGCTGATGTACGCCTTGACGGTCTCGCCGCGATAGCCGTCGGGCACCCCGACGACGGCGGCCTCGCGCACCGCCGGATGCGTGTAGAGCACGTCCTCGACCTCGCGTGGCCACACCTTGAAGCCGGACGCGTTGATCATGTCCTTCTTGCGGTCGACGACGTACAGCCAGCCCTGCTCGTCCATGAACCCGATGTCGCCGGTGCGCAGTTCACCGCCCGGGAACGTCTCGGCCGTGGCGTCCGGCCGCCGCCAGTAGCCCGGCACGACCTGGGGCCCGCGCACGACGATCTCGCCCTGCTCGCCGAAGGGCAGCTCCTGCCCCTGGTCGTCGACGATCCGTACGACCGAATCGGGTCCCGGCACACCCACGGCCAGCGTCCCGGAGCCCGGGTCGACGGGCGCCTCCCGGCCGGGCGGGACGGAGGCGCAGGGCGCGGTGCACTCGGTCAGGCCGTAGCCGTTGCGGATGTAGGGCCCGAAGCCGGCCCGGAACTTCTCCACCAGGGCCGGCGGCAGCGGCGCGCCGCCGCTGGAGATGATGACGAAGGAGGAGAAGTGGTCCGGGCTGACGTCCGGGTGCGCGGCCAGCGCCATGAACGCCGTGGACGGACCCACCGTGTAGTGCGGCCGGTGCTCGGCGAACGCCTCCAGCACCACGCCCGCGTCGAAGCGGTACGTCAGCACGAGCGTGCCCGCGCTGTTCAGGCACGCCCCGAGCTGGCACACCATGCCGGTGATGTGGAACAGCGGCGCCAGCGCGTAGTAGACGGGTGCGTCCGGCAGCCCCAGCCCCGTCCGCTGCCGCTCGGCGTTGTACATGATGTTGCCGTGCGTGTTGGTGGCGCCCTTGGGGGTGCCGCTGGTGCCGGAGGTGTAGCTGATCAGCGCGATGTCGGACGGGCCGGGTGCGCGGCCCTCGGGCGCCTCGTAGCCGGCCCGGGCCACGGTGGTCAGGTCGGCGGCGTCCGCGGCCTGCGGCTGCCGCTCGAAGGCGAGCACGCGCGCGTCGCCGCGCGTCTGGAAGTCGAGTTCGCAGCCGGTCAGCACGATCCGCACGGGCGAGTCCGCGGCCGTGTCGCGCAGATACGTCTCCCAGGCGCGGTCCGAGCAGATCAGCGCGGCCACCTCCCCGTCCCGCAGGACGTGGGCCACCTCCCCCGACTTGTACATCGGGTTGACGGGCACCACGATCGCGCCGGCCTTCCACGCGCCGAGCAGGGCGAGCACGAACTGCGGGGAGTTCTGCAGCAGGATCGCCACCCGGTCGCCGCGCTCCAGCCCGCGGGCGGCGAGGTGCCCGGCGACCGAGTCGCTGAGCTCGTCGACCTCGCGGTAGCTCAGCCGCCCGTCGAAGTAGGCGAGGAAGTCCCGCTCGGGGGCCTCGGCGGCGACCCGCCGCAGGGAGTGCACCAGCGAGCGGTCGGGCTTGACCGGTGCGCGCTGGGCGTCGTTGAGCAGCGCCACCCAGGGCTTGGCCTCGTACCGGGAGCCGGTCATCGCACCTCCTCCCACTTCTGCTGGAGGTGGTTCATCCCGGCCAGCCAGCGGTCCGGCTCGGCGGCCCGGGCCTGGTAGTAGGCGGCGACCTCGGGGTGCGGCAGGATCAGGAACCGGTCCTCGTCGATGCCCTTGAACAGGGCGTCCGCGACGTCCGCGGGCTCGACCGCGGTCGGCTTGAGCACCAGGTCGCCCGCGGCGCCGGTGGCGGCCAGCATGTCGGTGCGCACGCCCTGCGGGCAGATCGCGTGCACCTTGATCCCGCGGTGGCGGTAGGTCAGCGACAGCCACTCGGCGAAGGCGTAGGCCCCGTGCTTGGTGACGCTGTAGGAGGGCGCGCCGATCATCGTCAGCAGGCCGGCGGCGGAGACGGTGGAGACGAACCGCCCGCTGCCGCGCTCCAGCCAGTCCGGCAGCAGCAGGTCCGCGGCACGGACGTGCGCCATCACGTTGACGTCCCAGGAGGTCGCCCAGGACTTCTCGTCGGCGGACAGCCCCTGGGCCCCGTCGTCGAAGGCGACTCCGGCGTTGGCGCAGTACACGTCGACGGTGCCGCCGAGCGCGTCGCGCGCCTCGGCCACGATCTCGGAGGCGTCGCCGGGCACCGCGATGCCCCCGATCTCGTCGGCGACGGCCCCGGCCCGCGCCCCGTCGAGATCGTTCACGACGACCCGGGCCCCCTCGGCGGCGAACCGCCGCGCGATCGCGGCACCGATCCCACCCCCGGCCCCCGTGACGACGACACCAGCACCCTGTACGGCTTCCACCATCGTTCTCCTTCGACGGACTAGGCTCCAGCACCCCCGCGACGGCCAGACTAACCGGTCGGTATGTAACAGGAAAGGGTTGCCTGCAAGGTCGTGGGGCGCGGGGAACCGCGCGACGAGCCACGCATCACCGCCACCTTCCCCACGACCCGCGGGAGCAATACCTTGCACCCCATGCGCCTATCCAGACGAGCCCTCCTCGCAGCGACCACGGCAGCAGCATCCTTCACCGCGGCACCCCCGGCCGACGCCGCCGACGCCGGCCGCCACCGACCACTCCGCACCGGCTTCGAGAACCTCCGGGCGAGCGCCTACGCGCCCCTGCGCGGGCAGCGTGTGGGCATCGTCACCAACCCCACCGGCGTCACCCGCGACGTCCGCCACATCGTCGACGTCATGCACGCGGACGACCGGGTCGACCTGGTGGCCGTCTTCGGCCCGGAGCACGGCTTCCGCGGCACCGCCCAGGCCGGCGGCTCCGAGGGCCGCTACGACGACCCCGCCACCGGTCTGCCCGTCTACGACACCTACCTCAAGAGCGGCCAACCCCTCGCCGACGTCTTCACCACCGCCGGCGTCGACACGATCGTCTTCGACATCCAGGACGCCGGTGCCCGCTTCTACACGTACATCTGGACGCTGTACGACTGCATGGAGGCGGCCGGGCTGGCGGGCAAGCGCTTCGTGGTGCTGGACCGCCCCAACCCGGTGACCGGGCGGTCGGCCCAAGGCCCGGTGCTGCACAAGGAGTTCGCGACCTTCGTGGGCAGACAGCCGATCTCCCAGGCGCACGGCATGACCGTGTGCGAGCTGGCCCGGCTGTTCAACGGGGAGTTCCTCGACGCGCCCGTCCCGCTGGAAAACGTCCTGATGACGGGCTGGAGGCGCGCGGACTTCTACGACGCCTCCGGCCTGCCCTGGGTGCCGCCGAGCCCCAACATGCCCACGCCCGACACGGCGTTGGTCTACTCGGGGACGTGCATGTTCGAGGGCACGAACCTGTCGGAGGGGCGCGGCACGACCCGGCCCTTCGAACTCCTCGGCGCGGAGGGCATCGACGGCCGCTGGGCCACCGCGGCGAACGAACTCCGGCTGCCCGGCGTGCACTTCAGGGAGGCGTACTTCGCGCCGACGTTCTCCAAGTTCCAGGGCAAAACGGTCGGCGGGGTGCAGATCCACGTGGACGACCGCGCCGCGTACGACCCGGTGCGCACCGGCATCGCCCTGCTGGTGACCGCCAGGCAGGTCTGGAGCGGCTTCGCCTGGCGGTCGGACAACTGGATCGACAAGCTGACGGGCTCCACGCACGTGCGGACGGCGATCGACGCGGGCGCGAGCACGGACGAGGTGGTGGCGGGCTGGCAGGAGGAGCTGACCGCTTTCCGCCGCATTCGAAAGGATTACCTCCTCTACAAGTGACTCGTGACGTATGGCCAACCTCGCCCGCCGGCAGGACGATGCGCCCACCACGCATTGCTACGGGGGTCGAGGGGGCCTGTCATGGCACAGCCGCAGATGAGTGTGAGTCCCTACTGGGAGCTGACCTTCGACGCGGACGGGGACGTCGACGGCCGGGAGCGGGACACGCTGCTGCGCGAGGTCACCCGCCACGGTGTCCGTGACCTGATCGTCTTCGCGCACGGCTGGAACAACGACCGTTCGGGCGCCACCGCGCTGTACCGGCGGTTCTTCGCGCCCGTTCCGGGCCTCGTGCCGAAGGCGAAGGTCGGGTACGTGGGGGTGATCTGGCCGTCGATGCGCTTCAGCGACGAATCGATCCGGAACTTCCCGAAGTCCGTGGTGGCCACGGAGGCGGAGGCGGTGCCCGGCCCGGCGCTCGACAAGGACACCCGGCACGCGCTGCTGGAGACCTTCCCCGGCCGGGCCACCGTGGTCGACCAGATCGCGCGGATGCTGGACCAGCGGCCGGAGAACGAGATCGAGGAGTTCGGGCGGCTGGTCCGGCTGCTGGTGGAGGTCGTGCCGGGCGGGCCGCAGCCGCTGTTCGCCGCGGACACGCTCTCCGAGGGCGTGCCGCAGAGCGACCCGGTGCTCTTCGCCGGGGACGCGGCGACGCTCTGCGACGACTTCGCCGAGGCGCTGGCGAACCTGCGATCCGGCGGCGACACCGCGGAGTTCAGCCTGCCCAACCCCTGGGACGGGGCGAAGGAACTGCTGCGGCAGGCGACGTACTACGCGATGAAGCGGCGCGCCGGCACCGTCGGCGAGCGGGGACTGGGGCCCCTGGTCGGGCAGTTGGCCACCGCGGCGCCGTCGGTGCGGGTGCATCTCGTCGGGCACAGCTTCGGCGGCCGGCTGGTGTCGTTCGCGCTGCGCGGCCTGCCGGACGGGGTGCGCACGGTGAAGTCCGTGACGCTGCTCCAAGGGGCCTTCTCCCACTACGCGTTCGCGGCCCGGCTGCCGCACGACGCCCACGCGGGCGGCGTCCTGCAGGGTCAGCAGAACCGGGTCGACGGCCCCCTGGTGTGCTGCTTCTCCCACTTCGACTCGGCCCTCGGCACGATCTATCCGCTGGCCTCGCGCATGGCGGACGACGCGCAGGGGGTGATCGAGGGCTTCGGCCTCACGGACCTGGTGGGCGCCCGGTGGGGGGCGATGGGCCACGACGGCGTGCAGGCGGTGTCCGGCACGCGCGCGTACAAGCTCGCCGACGCGCTCACGGCGGGGCTGCCGGCGTCGGGCTGCGTCAACGTGGACGCCGCGGCCGTGGTGAGGACCGGTGGGCCGCCGGCCGGTGCGCACAGCGACATTGTGCATCCGGAACTGGCCCGGATCGTGCTGGCGGCGGGCCGCATCCGCTGACCCGCCGCCGCTCGCGTGTCGTCCGCCGGGCGTCAGCGGTGCGAGGTGTACTCCACCACCTGCTGGAAGGTGGGCCGGTTCTGCCAGCTGATGGTGTGGTGCTTGATGCCGCCCAGGGTGCGCTGGTTGATCGAGTCGGCGCACCACTGGTCGCCCGCCGAGCACAGGTCGTCGCCCGGATAGACGGCGGACGCGGACATGCCCGCCGCCTCCTTCAGCGTGCCGATCAGGGTGTCCCGGCAGTCGCTCAGGCTGCCGCCGCCGCAGTACTTCTCGGCCAGCGGTCCCTTCACCGGCTCGCCCAGCACCGAGCGGATGTCCTTGTCGACGTAGCTCCACCAGCCGAACTGGAAGGAGCTGCCGGCGTGCGAGCCGGTCGGCCCGTGCCCGGCCGACGGGGACTCGTCGATCGGCAGGTTGGCGGTGAGCGCGGTGTACAGGTCGCCGCCGAGACCGGGCTGGAACTCGGCCTTCACCAGCAGCGGCCACCAGGCGTCCAGGATGCGGATCGCGTCGGAGTCGGCGTACGCCTTCGAACCCGCCGACGTCTCCTTGCGCTTGGCACCTGCTGTGAGCCAGGTCTGCAGCTTGCCGACGGCCGCCGCGGCCGTGGAGTCGGTGACCGTACTGCTGTTGATCACCTTCAGCAGGTCCGGCAGCACGTCCTCGGCGCGCAGATCGGCGAGCGCCGCGTCCGCCATGGCCTGCACCAGCTTCGTGCGGGTCACCCCGCCGGCCGCGACCAGCTTCTTCACCCGGTCCTCCAGCAGGTTCCCGCGGTGGACCGACCCGTCGCCCCAGCCGGCGGTCGTGTAGTCCAGGGCCTGCTTGTTGTTCCAGGAGACGTAGTAGTCCTGGTCGATGGAGTTGGGGTGCTGCGCAGCGGGTGTGTAGGCCGCCGTGTTGGTGGCCGGGTCCCAGTTCCTCCACTCGTAGGCGGCCTGCCCCCACACCGGGAACTCGGTGTCGACGCCGCTCGCGCGCACCGGGTTGTCACCGCTGTTGTAGTACGCGGTGTGCTGGGAGTCGGCGTAGAACCAGTTGAAGGTGTAGTTGATGTGCTGCACCGCGGACTGGAAGGTCTGCGGGCTCTTCACGTAGTCGGGGTCGTTGAGCATCTGGAAGCCGATGATCGAGTCGGCCTCGTGCAGGTAGGAGGAGCGCAGCGTGGTGTAGGCGACCTTCTTGCCGCCGACGGTCGCCCGGTAGGCGACGGGTCCGTACTTCGTTCTCCACACGCGCATGGTGTACGACCCCGCCGCCGTGCCGTCGGCCGTGGTCGGCTTCCAGGAGTTCTTCTGCTCGACCTTGTCCATGGCCGTGCAGGTGCCGTGGTACAGGTAGTGGTAGTCGTCCTGGCACAGTTCGACGGCGTAGGTGTCGATGATGTCCTGGCCCGAGGTGGTCGCGGACCACGAGTAGTCCTGGCCGCGGCCGAGTTCGACGTACATGCTCAGGCCCGCGAAGGACACGCCGCGGGCGCTGATGCCCGGGCCCTGGATCTCCTGGAGCATGAGCAGCTGCGGGGCGAAGTAGCCGGTCTGCGGCCCGAAGACGGCGACCGGGTGGCCGCTGGCGGTGTACTTGCCGCTGACGACGAGGGCGTTGGACATGCCGCGCTTCGCGGAGCTGAGGGCGGTGGCGGTCGCCTGCTCGGCGGCCGTCGTGGCGCTCTGGCTCGCCCCGGTGCCGGTGGCGTCGTGGACCAGCGGCTCCGTGGTCACCGAGCCGGCGTCGGGCAGGGCCTCGCCCTGGGCGGTCACGGGCTTGGTGCCGTAGGGGAAGCTCTGGCCGTCGTGGACGGTGAGGACGGCCTCGGGGTCGTTGCGCTCGCGGAAGGACTCCCAGACCTTGGTGCCCTCCTCCACCCCGTACTTGGACTGGGCGGCGATCAGTGACAGGGCGTTGTTGACCTCGCCGCCACCGCCGGAACCGAACAGCGAGCCGATCACCGAGGCGAGGGCCACCAGGTCGGTCAGCTTGAAGTGGTCGATCGTGCCGGCGTTGGTGACCGCGTCCTTGTGGCCGGTCAGGACGTACTCGCCGGGGAAGTAGCGGCCCGAGTCCGAGGCGTCGATGTAGGAGTTGATGCCCGCGAGGTAGGCGTTCGCGTCGGCGAGGGCCTGCTGGCCGCGGGCGCCGTTGTTCGCGACCGCGTTGTCGATCTGGGCCTGCAGATCGGCCTCGGTGTAGGGGGCGTTGCGGTAGAACTGCTGCTCCAGGCCCTGGTTGGCGGCCGCGCCGCCGGCGAACGTGGTCAGCTGGCCGCGCCCCACGTGCCGGAACAGGTCCATCAGCCACAGCCGGTCCTCGCCCGCGGCGTAGCCGGCGCCGAACTCGGTGCCGTAACGGGTGGTGCCCGTGATGTGCGGCACACCCGTCTTCTTGTCACGGACGATCGTCACGTCGGTGCGGCCCGCGGGCTTCTCCGTGGAGGCGACCTGGTCGGAAGCGACCCCGAACGACGCGTCGTTGAAGAAGGTGTTGATCTTCGCGTCGGTGAGCGTGGAGTACCCCGAGGCGAGGTTCGCATAGGGCCCGAGCTGGTCCTCCGCGTGGTCAGGCTGGGTTCCGAAGGCCTGGTTGAGCAGGATCTGGGCGAGGGTCGCGTTGCCGTTCTCCCCCGGCGGCACGATGTCGGAGCACTGGCCGCCGCAGTAGTCGTTCGAGGCCGTGGCGGCGGCTGCCGTCGCCTGGGTCAGCGGGGACAAAAGACCAGCAATCAGGACGCATATGGATGCCGTCTTCAGGAACCCGGCGAGTCTGCCGGGAGTTCTCAGTCTGAACGGGGTGCTACGCGAGGTACGTCGTGGCATGGCAGCTCCTACCGACGGGGGTGAGCCGGGACGTTACCGGCGGTATCCCCGGGAGTGAAGATGAACATGCGTCAAGTTTTGGGAGTCGTACGACGGGCTTATGGAGGGCATCGGAAATCGGATGGAGCCGATTCGCTTGTCGATACGTCTATTCGGCGACGTCCGTACGACGACGCCGAAGTGACCGAAGTACAGGTGCAGGTGTGACGGAGGTGCAGGGCGATGGCCGGTTTCCGGAGTCTGGCGAGACAGGTCCGCGACCCGCGGTGCGATCTGGCACTGCGGCGCTACTCACTGCGCAAGTGCCTTGAGCGGTTCGCTCCTTACGGGCACAGGGCGACCTGGGACCATTTGTGCTCCCGGGCAGGGTTCGGTCCGGAGGACCGCTCCCCCGACCCGGTGCGGCTCGTGGCCGCACTGGAGGAACTGGAGGAGGCGCGCTCGGTCTGGCTGGCCTACGAGGTCGAGTTCGCCGAGCGACGCAAGAAGGAGAAGCACGACGGACTGCGCCGGCCGGGCACCGTCGACGACTGGCATCGGCTGACCTGGGGCGGTTTCGGTGTCGCCTGGTGCGACGATCCGCGGGTGCACCCGCGGGAACCGCTGGCCGAGGTGCTGCGCAGGCTGATCGCCGCCCTGGAGCGTGAACCGGGGGCCGTCTGCCCGGTGTGCGGCGACGAGCGCCTGATCTGGAGGTACGACCTGGACCACGAACCCTCCACCGGTCCGGTCTGCACCCACTGTGGAATTCTCGTGCCACGGCCCGTGCTCAAGCCCGAGGCCCTGGCGGACGCAAGGCGCGGAAGGCTGCTCGTCTCGGCCTGAGCACGGCGGGGGTGCGCCGGGGATGCCGCACCCCCTGAAAAACCTGACCACCCTGACAACCTTGACCACCCCGACCACCGGAGCCCGCCGGGTCGTTGTCGGTGGCGGCCTGCCAGGCTTGAGCCATGGTGCAGGTGTGTCTGAACGGACCGCGCGGGTCCGCCGACGGCGCGATGGTGCCGCTGACTCCACAGGCGATGGCCGAGTCCGCGGCGCGAGCCGTCGCGGCCGGTGCGACCGATCTCCATGTCCATCCCAAGTCGCCGTGCGGCGACGACTCGCTCTCGCCCCGCGTGCTGGCTCCGACCCTGGCGGCGATCCGGGCGTGGGTGCCGGTACCGGTCGGCGTCACCACGGGCGCCTGGGCCGAACCGGACGCGGCGGCGCGGCTCGAGCGGATCCGGAGCTGGGCGGGGCTGCCCGAACTGCCCGACCACGCCTCGGTCAACTGGCACGAGCCGGGTGCCGAGGAGATCGCCGCCGCACTGATGGATCTCGGGGTCGGCGTCGAGGCCGGCATCTGGTCCGGTACGGACGGGGCGGCGCGGTTCGCCGGCTCCCCGCTCGGCCCGCGGGTGCTGCGGGTGCTGGCCGAGGTGACGGACACCTCGGCGGAGACGGCCGAGGACACGGCGCGCGCCCTGCTGGCCGGTCTGGGCTCCGCGCACGGCCGGCCGGTGCTGCTGCACGGCGAGGACGGCGGCGCCTGGCCGGTGCTGCGCCTCGCCGGGCGCCTGGGGCTCGCCACCCGCATCGGCCTGGAGGACACCCTGCTGCTGCCGGACGGTCAACGGGCGCGCTCCAACGCGCAGTTGGTGACCGAGGCGCTCGCCCAGTACGGCCCTCGAAGCTAGCACCGGCAAATCCCCTCGCTCCACCCCTTTCCCGTCCGGACAGTGGGGAGGCGACGAAACACGCCTGAGAACCATCTGCCGAGGGGGACCTTTCGATGTCGACGCTCCGCGTCACCGCCGAAGTGCTGACGATCCACGAGCACCCGAACGCCGACGCGCTCGAACTGGCCCAGGTGGGCCTGTACCGCGCGGTCGTCGCCAAGGGCGCGTACCGCACCGGCGACGCCGCCCTCTACATCCCCGAGCAGTCCGTGCTGCCCGCCGGGCTGATCGAGGAGCTGGGGCTGACCGGGCGGCTGGCGGGCGGCAACGCGGACCGGGTGAAGGCGGTCCGGCTGCGCGGCGAGCTGTCGCAGGGCATCGTCTGCCGGCCGCAGGCGCTCGAGGACGTCGACCTGGCGCGGGCCGCCCTGGACGGCACGGACTTCGCGGAGCGGCTGGGCATCACCAAGTGGGTGCCGCCGATCCCGCCCACGATGAGCGGCGAGGTCGAGTCCGCGCCCGATCTGCTGCCCTGGGTCGACATCGAGAACATCCAGCGGTTTCCGGACATCTTCGCAGCGGGCGAGGATGTGGTCCTGACCGAGAAGCTGCACGGCTCGGCCTGCCTGCTGACCTATCTCGCCGACGCGGACCGGGTGCACGTCTCCTCCAAGGGCTTCGGCGCCAAGTCCCTGGCCCTGAAGGAGGATCCGCGCAACCTGTACTGGCGCGCGGTGCACGGCCACGGTGTCGCCGAGGCCGCGGCCCGGCTCGCCGGACGGCTGGGCGCGCGCCGCGTCGGCGTCTTCGGCGAGGTGTACGGCGCGGGGGTCCAGGACCTGACCTACGGCGCCGACGGGCGCCGCGAGACGCTCGGATACGCCGTGTTCGACGTCAGCGCGGAGATCGACGGCACGGTCCGCTGGCTGGACGCGGCCGAACTGCTCGGCGGGGAGCTGCCGTTGGTGCCCCGGCTCTACGAGGGGCCGTACGACGTCGAGCGGGTGCTGGCGATCGCGAGCGGGCGGGAGACCGTGTCCGGGCGGGAGCTGCATCTGCGCGAGGGCGTCGTGATCCGTCCGGCGGCGGAGCGGTACAGCCCGGTGACCGGCGGCCGGGCGATCGCCAAGGCGGTCAGCGCGGCCTATCTGACCCGCAAGGGCGGCACCGAGTACGAGTGAGACGGGCCCGGGCCGGGCGGCGGGACGGCCGCCGGGCCCCGGCTCAGCTCTGCTCCTGCCGCCTGCGGCTCCGGCCCGGCTCGACCATGAGCCGCGACCCCGAGCGGCTCTGCCCGAACACGTCGTCCGGGTTGGACAGCACGCAGGTGTCCAGGGAAAGGCAGCCGCAGCCGATGCAGTCGGTGAGATGGTCGCGCAGGCGGTTGAGCTGCTTGATGCGCTCGTCGAGCTCGGTGCGCCAGGCCTCGGAGAGCCGGGCCCAGTCCTCCCGGGTGGGGGTGCGCTCCTCGGGCAGCTCGGCGAGGGCCTCGCGGATCGTGGCGAGGGGGATGCCGACGCGCTGCGCGGCCCGTACGAAGGCGACCCGGCGCAGCGCGTCCCGGTGGTAGCGGCGCTGGTTGCCCGTGGTCCGGCGGCTGCTGATCAGGCCCTTGGACTCGTAGAAGTGCAGGGCGGAGACGGCGGCGCCGCTCCGCGCGGCGAGCTGGCCGACGGTGAGCTCGTGGATCTTCTCGGGAATCTGGGGCACTCCTCGAACCCTACCCACCCGCTCGCCGTGGCGGTCCGTTGACATCGGGTGCGGGCCCGACCATGCTAAGCAGTTGCTTAGACATTGCGAGGCACGGGAGGCCGGGACATGGCAGAGCCGAGGATCTTCAGGTCCGTCGACGAGCTGAAGGCGGCGGTGGGTGAGCAGCTCGGGTACACCGACTGGCTGGAGATCGACCAGAAGCGGATCGATCTCTTCGCGGAGGCCACCGGGGACCACCAGTGGATCCACGTCGACCCGGAGAAGGCCGCGGCCGGGCCCTTCGGGACCACCATCGCGCACGGCTATCTGACCCTCTCCCTGCTGCCGCTCTTCGGCCCGCAGCTGATGGGCGTCGAGGGCGTGCGGATGGGCGTCAACTACGGCACCAACAAGGTCCGTTTCCCCGCCCCCGTGCCGGTCGGCTCGCGACTGCGCGCCACGGCGCGGATCAGCGCCGTCGAGGACGTGGCGGGCGGGGTCCAGGTGGCCGTCGCCTACACCGTGGAGCGCGAGGGCGGCGAGAAGCCGGTCTGCGTGGCCGAGTCGGTGGCCCGCTTCTACCTCTGAGCGGCGGCTACTTGACCCCCACCATGCGCAGCACGAGGTCGGCGTAGAGTGCGCCGACCTCGTCCGGCGTCCAGGGGCCGTGGACGTTGAACCAGCGGGCCACGTCGATGCAGAGCGACAACACGGCGAGGGTGGTGCCCTTCACGTCCAGCACGTCGAACTCGCCGGCCGCCACGCCCTCCTCGATGACCGCGCGCACCTCGGCGTCGCACCGCCGGCGCAGCTCGAGGATCTCCTCGCGGGCCTCGGGGCCGAGCGAGTCCAGCTCGTACTGCACGACCCGGGCGGTGGTACGGCCGCCCGCGTGCCAGCGGACGAAGGAGCTCACCGCGTCCGCGAGCCGCTCGGTCGCGGTGCCCTCGCGCCGGGCCGCCGTCTGCAGGATCTCGAGCGCCTTGGCGTGACCGATCCGGCTGATGCGGTGCAGCAGCTCTTCCTTGGTCTTGTAGTGGATGTAGAGCGCGGCCGGGCTCATGCCCGCACGGCCCGCGATGTCACGGGTCGTGGTGGCGTGGTACCCCCGCTCGGCGAAGGCCTCCACCGCGGCGATCAGCAGTCGCCGGGCCGCGTCGGGCGTGACCTCGCCCCACGCGGCCGCCTCGCCGCCGGCCGTCTCCTCCGCCGTACTCATCGCTCGCTGACCCCTCTCGCAGACAGACACCCCACCATACCGCCGAAGGTGAGCGAGCGCTTAGTGTGCCCACTCGGAGCTTGGAGAAGGGCTCAAAGCTTCTCGAAGGGGTGGAACGCGCGCTCCGCCGCCTCCTGCCGGTCACGGATCACCTTGGCGAGGGTGAAGGCGGAGGTGACGAGGTACAGGACGGCGATCGCGAGGAACGCGCGCACCCAGGCGTCCGCGTTCAGCTTGAAGATGCCGATGGCGGTCGCGGCCATCGCCACGGCGAAGGAGGCGACGGCCTGGCCGTAGAAGGCGGCCGTGTTCTGCTGCTTGCCCGATGTGTCACTCATGGGGACAAGCCTCGGCGGACGTGGCCGGAACCACATCCGCCGGGATACTCAGGTCGGCTACTCAGAAGGCCTCGGAGGATCTCAGAAGGCCGAAACCCCGGTCAGCGCGCGCCCGATGAGAAGCTTCTGGATCTGGCTGGTGCCCTCGTAGAGGGTCATCACGCGGGCGTCGCGCAGCAGTTTGCCCGCCGGGTACTCGTCGATGTAGCCGTAGCCGCCGAAGACCTGGAGGGCGTTGTTGGCGGCGCGCACCGCCGCCTCGGAGGCGAAGAGCTTGGCCTTGGAGGACTCGACGGCGAAGGGCTGCCCGCGGTCGATCAGGTCGGCCACCCGCCAGGTGAGCAGGCGCGCCGCGTCCACGTCCACGGCGATGTCGCTGATCAGCTCCTGCACCAGCTGGTGCCCGGCGATGGGCTTGCCGAACTGCTCGCGCTCGCCCGCGTACCGCACCGCCACGTCCAGCGCGGCCTGCGCTATGCCCACGCAGCCCGCCGCGACCGACATCCGCCCCTTCGCCAGGGCGGACATGGCCACCGAGAAGCCCTTGCCCTCCTCGCCGAGCATCGCGGAGGCGGGGACGCGCACGCCGTCCAGGACCAGTTCCGCGGTGGCCTGGCCGCGCAGGCCGAGCTTGCCGTGGACGGTGCGGCGGCCGAGGCCGGGGCTGTCGGCGGGCACCAGGAAGGCGGAGACGCCCTTGTGCCCCGGGGCGTCGGTGGAGCGGGCGAACAGGAGCACCACGTCGGCCCAGGTGCCGTTGGTGATGAACATCTTGGTGCCGTCGAGGACGTACTCGTCGCCGTCGCGCACCGCGCGCGTGGAGAGGTTCCCGGCGTCGGAGCCGGTGCCCGGCTCGGTCAGGCCGAAGCAGCCGACGTACTCGCCGGAGGTGAGCCCCGGCAGCCAGCGCCGCTTCTGCTCCTCGCTCCCCCAGGCCGCGATCGTCTTCGCGACCAGCCCGAGCGAGACGGACACGATGCCGCGCACCGAGGAGTCGCCGCGTCCGAGCTCCTCCGTCACCAGGCAGTAGGCGAGATGGTCGCCGCCACTGCCGCCGTACTGCTCGTCGACGGTGAGGCCGAGGAAGCCGACCTCGCCGAGCTTCTTCACGATCGAGCGGTCGACCTCCTCCGCCCGGTCCCAGGCGACGACGTGCGGGGCGATCTCGCGGTCCGCGAACTCCCGGGCGAGCCGCCGCACGGCGGTCTGCTCCTCGCTGAGCTCCAGGTTCATACCGAGTCACCCCACAGTGGACGGACCTTGAAAGGCGGACATTTAAATTAGCACTGCTAGTTTCAAGGTGCAGCCCTACTATGTGCGCCATGGCCCGACCGCGCAAGCCCCTGCTGAGCACCGACCGCATCGTCGAGACGGCACGTGCGCTGGTGGACGCGGAGGGTCTCGCCGCCGTCTCCACGCGCCGGCTCGCCGCTCAGCTGGGGGTCAGCGGGCCCTCGCTCTACAACCACTTCCGCACCAAGGACGAGATCCTGGAGGCGGTCGCCGACTCGGTGAGCGCGCAGGTCGACCTGTCGATGTTCGAGGACGGCCGGGAGTGGCGGACCGCGCTGCACGACTGGGCGGTCTCCTACCGCGGGGCCCTGCGCGACCACCCCAACATCGTCCCGGTCCTGGCCACCGGGCCCGGCCGCCGCCCGGCCGGACTGCGCCTCGCGGACGCGGTCTACGGCGCGATGGTCGACGCCGGCTGGCCGCCCGCACAGGCCACCTCCATCGGCGCGCTGATGCGGTACTTCATCATGGGCTCCGCGCTCGGCTCCTTCGCCGGCGGCTTCGTGGACGACGCCGGCGCCTACGACCCCGCCGACTACCCCCATCTCGGCCAGGCCCACCTGCTCGCCGAACAGCAGGAGAAGATCGACGAGAGGGCCTTCGAGACGGGTCTCACGGCGCTGCTGGACGGGCTGATGCAGCAGTACGAGCAGGCCCGGCGGACCGGCTGACACCGCCCGGCCGAGACACTTCGGCCGCCGCCGAAGTGTCCGTGCCGCATCCTGGGACGCATGACCAGGGATCCGCAGGCACCGCAGCTCGCCCGGCTCGCCGGGCTGATCGCCGACGAGACCCGCGCCGCGTGTCTGCTGGCGCTCCTCGACGGGCGGGCCTGGACCGCGAGCGAGCTGGCGCGGCAGGCGGGCGTCGCCGCGTCGACGCTCAGCGAGCACCTGGGCAAGCTCGTCGCGGGCGGGCTGCTCACCGAGGAACGGCAGGGCCGGCACCGGTACGTGCACCTCGCCGGCACCCGTGTCGCGCAGCTCGTCGAGGACCTCGCGGCACAGGTGGGCCCCGGGGATGCCGTACGGCCGCGGAGTCTGCGGGAGTCGAGTGCGGGGTCGGCGATGGCGCGCGGGCGCACCTGCTACGACCACCTGGCGGGGCGGCTGGGGATCGCGGTCACCGACGCGCTCACGCTGCGCGGCCTTCTGCGGCAGGACACGGGGTTCGCGCTGACCGATGCGGGCCTGGAGTGGTTCGGCTCCGCCGGGATCGTTCTCGAGCGGAAGGGGCGGCGGCCGCTGGCGCGGGCGTGTCTGGACTGGACCGAGCGGCGGCCCCATCTCGCAGGCGTCGCGGGGGCGGCGTTGTGCCGTCATGCGCTGGATGCGGGGTGGTGCCTGCGGATCGGGTCGGAGCGGGCGGTGAAGGTCACGCCGGCCGGTGAACGGGCGCTGGGTGAGCTGCTGGGCATCGAGGCCGACGCGCTGCGGTAGGTGCCCCGTCCGAAATCCGCGAGCTCTTCCGCCGCTTCCCTCCTAGCCTCTGGAGCATGATGAACCTCCGTCGTACCGAGCTGCTCGCCCCCGGGGCCGCGGCCGTCACCGTCGTGCTGTGGGCCTCCGCCTTCGTGTCGATCCGCAGTGCGGGGGACGCCTACTCGCCGGGGGCGCTCGCGCTCGGGCGGCTGCTGTCCGGGGCCCTGGTGCTCGGCGTGCTGCTGGTGCTCCGCGGGGAAGGGCTGCCGCCGCGGTCGGCCTGGCGCGGGATCGCGATATCCGGCCTGCTGTGGTTCGGCTTCTACATGGTGGTCCTGAACTGGGGCGAGCAGCAGGTGGACGCCGGCACGGCCGCCCTGGTCGTGAACATCGGCCCGATCCTCATCGCGCTGCTGGGCGCGCGGCTGCTCGGCGATGCCATGCCGCCGCGGCTGCTCGCGGGCATGGCGGTGTCCTTCGCGGGCGCGGTGGCGGTCGGCCTGTCGATGTCGGACGACGGCGGCTCGTCGGTGCTCGGGGTGGTGCTGTGCCTGCTCGCGGCGGTCGGCTACGCGGCCGGGGTCGTCGCGCAGAAGCCCGCGCTGGGCAGCGCGAGCGCGCTGCAGGTGACGGCGTTCGGGTGCCTGGTCGGCGCGATGGCCTGTCTGCCGTTCGCCGGGCAGCTGGTCGGCGAGGCCGCCGACGCGCCGGTCTCCGCCACCCTCAACATGGTCTACCTGGGCGTCTTCCCGACCGCGCTCGCCTTCACGACCTGGGCCTACGCCCTGGCCCGTACGACCGCCTCGCGCATGGGCGCGACCACGTACGCGGTGCCCGCGCTGGTCGTCCTGATGTCGTGGCTGGCGCTCGGCGAGGTGCCGGGGCTGCTCACGCTCGGCGGCGGTGTGCTGTGCCTGGCGGGCGTGGCGGTGTCGCGGTCCCGGCCGCGGCGGCGGACGGCCGTACGGGCCGCGGCGGCGGAGAGCACTCCGCGGCCGCAGCCCGAGGGTGCCTCCGAGTCAGCGTGAACGCACCCTGCCCGCAAGGACCTTGATGGACACCAGGGCGATCACCGCGAGGGCGATGATGTAGCCGGACACCGCCATCGAGGTGCCGGTCGCCTCCAGCAGCAGCACCATCACGAAGGGGGCGAGGCCGCCGCCGAGCACGGCGGCGATCTGGTAGCCGAGCGAGGCGCCCGTGTAGCGCATCTCGGGCGTGAACAGCTCGGCGAACAGGGCCGCCTGGGGCCCGTACATGATGCTGAGGAAGCAGCCGGCGACGAACGTGCCGACCGCCAGCCACAGCAGTGAGCCGGTGTCGATCAGCAGGAACATCGGCACGGCCCACAGGGCGATGCCGGCCGCGCCCAGGGCGTAGATCCGGATGCGGCCGACGCGGTCGGAGAGGGCCGCGGCGGCCGGGATCAGCACGAGCTGGGTGAGGCTGACGCAGAGGGAGACGGTGAGCACCGCGTCCTTCTTCATGCCGAGGTCACGGGTGGTGTAGTCGAGGACACCGGTGATGAGGATGTAGAACGTCGCGGTGTTCACGGCGAAGGAGCCGCCGGCCAGGAACACGGTGCCGAGGTGGCCGCGCAGGATCGTGCGCAGGGGCGAGTTCCGCCCGGCCTTGTCCTGCTCGGTCTTCTCCTGCTCGGCCAGTTCCTTCTCGGCCTTCTCCTTCTCGGCCAGTTCTTGCTCGGCCTTCCGGAACTCGGGCGTCTCCTCGACGTGGCGGTGGATGTACCAGGCCAGGCCGAGCACGAACAGGCCCACCAGGAAGGGCAGTCGCCAGCCCCAGGCCGCGAACGCGGAGTCGCTGGTGAAGGCGCCCGCGAGCAGGAACACCGTGTTCGCGCTCACCACGCCGATGGGGACGCCGAGTTGGACCACGCTGCCGTAGAGACCGCGTTTGCCCTCGGGGGCGTACTCGGTGGCCAGCAGCATCGCGCCGCCCCACTGCGCGCCGACGGCCACGCCCTGCACGACGCGGAGCAGGACGAGCAGGACCGGGGCGGCGACGCCGATGGTGTCGTAGGTGGGCAGCAGGCCGATGCCGGTGGTGGCGATGCCCATGAGGGTGAGCGCGAGGACCAGCATCGGCTTGCGGCCGCGCCTGTCGCCGAGCTGTCCCGCGACGACGCCGCCGATCGGGCGGGCCAGGAAGCCGACGGCGAAGGTGGCGAAGGCGGCGAGCACTCCGGCGGTGGAGCTGCCGGAGGGGAAGTAGAGATCGCCGAGGACGAGGGCCGCCGCGATGCCGAAGACGAAGTAGTCGTACCACTCGACGGCCGAGGCGAGCGCGGCGGCGGTGGCCACGCGGCGACGGTTTCCGGTGGGGAGGCCGGTGCGGGTGGGAGCGGGGTGAGCGGAGGGGAACGTGTCCATGCGTGCACACTCCGGTGGGTGCGGTGGGGACGTTCCGGGGAACATACTGACCGGACGGTATGGGGTCAACGGGTGTGCACGGTGGTTGTACGGAGCATCCGGGGGCGGGTTCGGGCCCGCCCCCGTGCACAGCGCTAGAACACCACCAGCGCGCGGCCGCCCTTGCCCGCCAGCATGTTCTCGAACGCCGCCGGGATGCCGTCGAGGCCGATCCGCTCCGTGACCAGGGCGCCGAGGTCCAGCCGGCCGGCCCGGACGTGCTCGGCCAGCACCGGCAGATCCTTGGCGGGGTCCGCGTTGCCGTACACGCACCCGGCCAGGGTCCGGCCCCAGTGGAAGATCTCCAGGGCGTTGAAGGTGACCTGCTGGTCCTTGCCGCCGATGCCGACGACCGTCGTACGGCCGCCGCGGCGGGTGGAGTCCCAGGCCGTGCGGATCGTGGCCGCCCGGCCCACGCACTCGATCGCGACGTCGACGCCCTGCTTGTCCGTCAGGCCCCGGATCTCACGGGCCGTCGTGTCGGAGGCGATCACGTAGTCCGTGGCGCCCGCGCCGCGCGCCAGCTCCTCCTTCTCCGGCGAGACGTCCACGGCGACGATGCGCGCGGCTCCCGCGATCCGGGCAGCCTGGAGTGCGGCCAGGCCCACTCCCCCGACGCCGTACACGGCCACGGTCTCGCCGGCCTCCACCCGCGCCGAGTGGTGGACGGCGCCGTAGCCGGTGAGGACCGCGCAGCCCAGCAGGGCGGCGTCGGTGAGCGGGATGCCGGCGGGCAGCGGCAGGACGCAGCCCGCCGCGACGACGGTCTCCTCGGCGAACGCGGCGACGTTCAGGCCGGGGTGCAGGTCCGAGCCGTCGGAGGAGCGGTGGGCGTAGACGTCGGCGGCGCCGTTCAGGGCGTTGGCGCACAGCCATACCTCGCCGAGCGAGCAGGCGTGGCAACTGCCGCAGGAGGGAGCCCAGTTGAGGACGACCTCGGCGCCGGGCGCGACATGGGTGACGCCCTCGCCGACGGCGACGACGGTGCCCGCGCCCTCATGGCCGAGGACGGCGGGGACCGGCACCCGCATGGTGCCGTTGGACAGGGACAGGTCGGAGTGGCACACCCCGGCCGCGGCGAGCCGGACCCGGACCTGGCCGGGACCGGGGTCCGGGAGGTCGATCCCGGTGATCTCCAGGGGAGCGCCCACGGCGGGGAGAACTGCTGCGCGAACCACGGGAAGGCTCCTTCAGAACTGGAGGGACTTGGTCTGCAGGTACTCGGACAGGCCGTGCGCGCCGAGTTCACGGCCGACGCCCGACTGCTTGTAACCGCCGAAGGGGGCAAGGGGGTTGAACCGGCCGCCGTTGATGTCGACCTGGCCGGTCTGCATCCGGCGGGCGAAGGCCACCGCCTCGTCCTCGTCGCCGGCCCAGACGGCACCCGCGAGGCCGTAGACCGTGCCGTTGGCGATGCGCAGGGCGTCCTCCTCGTCCTCGTAGGCGAGGATCGACAGGACGGGGCCGAAGATCTCCTCCTGGGCGATCGTCATCTCGGGCGTGACGTCGGCGAAGACGGTGGGCGCGACGAAGTAGCCCCGCTCGCGCGGTGCTTCGGGGCCGCCGGCGACCAGCCGGGCGCCCTCCGCGACCCCCTTCTCGATGTAACCGCGCACCCGGGCCTGCTGCTTGGCGTTGACCACCGGGCCGATGCGCTCGCCGTACTTGGCGGCGGCCTCCGCCGCGAGTCCCACCGCCTCCTCGTACCGGTCCCGCCGCACCAGCATGCGGGTCCAGGCGCTGCACGTCTGGCCGGAGTTGGACATGACGTTGGCGACACCGACGTTGACCGCCTTCGCGAGGTCGGCGCTCGGCAGGATGACGTTGGCGGACTTGCCGCCCAGCTCCAGGGCGACGCGCTTGATCGCGGCGCCCGCCGTCGCGCCGATGCGCCGGCCGACCGCGGTGGAGCCGGTGAAGGAGACGAGGTCGACCTCCGGGTGCTCGGCCAGGGCCTGTCCGGCGACCGGGCCGAGGCCGGTGACCAGGTTGAACACGCCTGCGGGGACGCCCGCCTCGTGCACCGCCTCGGCGAAGAGCTGGGCGACCAGCGGGGTGTCCTCGGCGGGCTTGAGCACCACCGTGCAGCCGGCCGCGAGCGCCGGGGCGACCTTCGCGACGATCTGGTGCAGCGGGTAGTTCCAGGGCGTGATCGCGCCGACCACGCCGACCGGCTCCAGACGGACGGTCGAGTTCCCGGTCTTCTCCTCGAAGACGTACGTCGCCGCCAGCTCGGCGTAGGAGCCCGCGACCGCGACCGGCACGGCCGCGTGCACGTTCTGCGAGAACTTCAGCGGCGAGCCGAGCTCGGTGGTGACCGTCTCGGCGATCTCGTCCTTGCGCGCCGCGAGGACGTCCCGGAGGGCGGCCAGCCGGGCGGCCCGCTCGGCCGGCGGGGTCGCGGCCCAGGCCGGGAAGGCGGCGCGGGCGGCCCGTACGGCCTGGTCGACGTCCTCGGCGGTACCCGCCGGCACCTGGGCGACCACCTGCTCGTCGACCGGGTTCACGACCTCGATCGTCTCCGTGCCGACGGCGGGGCGCCAGGCGCCGCCGATGTACATGCCGTCGTGTGCCTTCATGGTGCTCCTCCGGGGCGGGGTGCGTCGTGCGCGTCAAACCTACCGACGCCACATAAACTAGCGACGATAGTTTTCCGGCGCCAGACGCCCCCTCGCCGGGAGCCCCGGTGAAGCGCTATTCGTCCAGGTCCGGCAGCCGCGCCGGGGACGGGCAGATCCGCTCGCCGTGCTGGTCGAAGACGAACAGATGGGCCAGGTCGACCAGGAGCGGGACCTGCATGCCGTGGCGCAGCTCGATGTCGGGGGTGGTGCGGACCACCAGGTCGCCCGGCAGGCGGGCCTCGGCGGTCGCGGGCTCCGCGCGCCCGTCGGCGACGTCGTCCATGACCACCACCGGTCCGGCGCGCAGGGCCTCGGCCCGCTCCCGGATGCGCGCCAGCACGGTCGTGCCGCCGTCCCGGCGGCGGCGCCGGGAGGGCCGCGGCGCGGGGCGCGGGGCCTCGAGATCCGGTACGACGGCGGGCCGGGAACCCGTGTTGAAGTGCACCAGGACCTCGTGCCCCTGGAACTCCACGTGCTCCACCAGCCCGGTGAGCGGCACCTCGCCGGCGCGCGCGGATGCGTGCTTGGCGATGCGGACGGCCTCCGAGCGCAGCCCGACGATCACCTCCCGGCCCTGCTGCACCCGCAGCAACTGGTGGTCCAGGGTGAGGGGTTCGGGCAGCCGCAGGTACTGCTTGCCGAGGCTGATGGTCATCGCGCCGTCGAGCGGGGCCCGCACCACCCCGCGCAGCAGGTTGATGCGCGGGGTGCCGATGAAGGCGGCGACGAAGACGTTGCGGGGCAGGGCGTAGACCACGCGCGGGGTGCCCACCTGCTGGAGCACCCCGCCGCGCAGCACGGCGACCCGGTCGCCCAGCGACATGGCCTCCGCCTGGTCGTGGGTGACGTAGACCGTGGTGACGCCGAGCTCCCGGGTGAGCTTGGAGATCTCCGCCCGCAGATGGTTGCGCAGCTTGGCGTCCAGGTTGGACAGCGGCTCGTCCATCAGGAAGGCGGAGGGGTGGCGGGCGATGGCCCGGCCCATCGCCACGCGCTGGCGCTCGCCGCCGGAGAGCTGGCTCGGGAAGCGGTCGAGGAGGTCCTCGATGCCCAGCATCCGGGCGGTGGCGTCCACCCGCGGGCGCGGGTCCTCGCCGGGGTTCTCCACCCGCAGCGGGAAGCCGATGTTGCCGCGGCTCGTCATGTTCGGATAGAGGGCGAAGTTCTGGAACACCATCGCCATGTTCCGGTCCGACGGGAGCAGGTCGTTGCCGTACTCGCCGTCCAGCAGGAGCCTGCCCTCGGTGATCTCCTCCAGCCCGGCGATCATGCGCAGCACGGTGGACTTGCCGCAGCCCGACGGCCCGAGCAGCACCAGGAACTCGCCCGGCCTGATGTCCAGCGACAGCCGGTCCACCACGCGAACACCGCGCGTGTACGTCTTGCTCACGTCGTGCAGGGAGATGGCGCGCGTCATGACACTGCCCCCGGGGGCGTTCTGAGCGAGTGCTGGTGCTCGGCGGCGGAACGGCCCGTGCGGGTCGTACGGGCTGTGAGTCACGGAAGTTAACGGACCGTACGGACTCAACGGAAGACACACGACACAATCGGCCGCTCCGTTCCGCCCAGTGAGAAACCGGACGCATCGCACCACCGCGTCAGCGGGTCGCGGTCAGATGGGCGAAGACGACGACGTTGCTGGTGTAGCCCGTCCTGCGGTTGAACAGCCCGCCGCAGGTGAGCACCCGCAACTCCGGCCGCCTGCTGGGGCCGTAGACCTCCTTGTCGGGGAAGCGGGACTTGTCGAAGACGCGCACGCGGTCCACGGTGTAGACCGCGGTGCGGCCGTCCAGGCGCCGCGCCTCGACGGTCTTGCCGGGGCGTAGCTGCGCGAGCGCGGCGAAGACCGCCGGGCCGGTTCTGGTGTCCCGGTGCCCGACGGCGATGGCGGTGCCCGTCTCGCCCGGCGAGGCGCCGTCCTGGTACCAGCCGACGAGCTTGGGCTTGTCGAGCGGGGGTGTCTCCAGCTGCTGGTCGGCGCCGACCTTCACGGCGACGATCGGCGCGTCGATGCCCAGGGACGGTACGCGCAGGCCGGTCGCCGGCGACCGGGGCAGCGGGTCGGGCGGCGGGGTGGGCCTGGCCGACGGGCCGGGCTCGGCGGCCCCGGGACGCTGGTCGGCGACGCCGGGCACCGGATCGGCGGGCGCGCCGGCGGCCGGCCCGTCGGCGGACGGGACCGGGTGGTGGTGCCCCCCGCACCGGACGACCGTCACCAGGACGGCCACGATGAGGGCCGTCCTGGTGAGGCGGTAGGCGCGGGTCCGGTGCCAGGGCCTGCGTCGGCGCCTAGGAGGCACCGTGCGAACGGCGGCGGATCAGCGTGCGGACGTACACGGCACCGCCGACCGCGACCAGTCCGACGCCCGCCGCCGCGCTCAGCGGGGTGTACGACTGCACGGTGTCGACCAGGCCGCCGCCGCCGGCGTGGACACCGCCCTTCGGGCCGCCGCCCTCGTGCCCGGCCCCGGGACCGTGGTCCTCGATGGTCCGGTTCGGGCCCTGCTGCCCCCGGTCGTTCCTGCTGTGGCAGTTGACCGTGAAGACCTTCTCCTTGGGCGGGGTGGCCGCCGCGCCGGGCAGGGTCGGCGGAATGGTCCACTGCAAGGTGTACCGGCCGTCGGCCAGGCCTAGCGTGTCGGTGTGGCCGGCGCCGCCGGCCAGGGAGATCGTGCCGCTCACCGTGGCCGCGGTGGGCAGCGGGGGCTGCGCCGTGATGGTGTAGTCGACGCTGGTCACCGTGCCGAAGTTGGCGGCGTCGAGGTAGAACTTGCAGACCTCGGGATCGTCCTTGGAGACGCCGTAGGGCACCCGCTCATTGTGGATCCTGATGTCGGCACCGTCGCCGGGGGCCGCCACGGCGGCCGTCGTCGCGAACCAGGAGGCACCGGCCGCGGTGAATACGGTGAGGGCCGCGGCTCCGAGACGGGCGCCGACGGACGGGGGCATCAAGGTGGGCATGGATGTTCCTCCGAGTCAGACGATTTTCATACAAATCGCTCTTTCACCTGACTCTCTTTCACATCCACCCCGGGACCGGCGCGACCGCGGCCCGACGCGCCGTCAGATGTCGCTCGACCGGCGCAACGGCGTCCCCTCCGGGCGCTTCCCGGTGGCGCCCCGGGCCACCTGACCGCCGCCCGGGGCGGCCGGCGCGCGCAGCGCACTGCCCGCCGACAGCAACAGCAGGGCTCCGAGCATGACGAACGGCGCCGCCACACCCGCGACCCCGGCGACCAGCCCCGCCGCGGCGGGCGCGGCGACCTGGCCGAGGCGGTTGCCGGTCAGGCGCAGCGCGAGGGCCGTGGAGCGGGCGTCGTCGGGAGCCGCCTGCACGACCGTCGTCATCGACAGCGGCTGACCGACGCCGAGGCAGAACCCGAGGGCGGCCAGCAGCACGCCGAGCGCCCACACCGGCATCGGCAGCGCGATCCCCGCGCACAGCAGGGCCGCCAGCAGGCAGGTCACGGTGAGCAGCGCGGGCCTGCCGAGCAGCCGCAGCAGCGGGGTCAGCACCAGCCGGCAGGCGATGGTGGCGCCCGCGCGCACGCTGAGCAGGACGCCGATCACGGACGGCGCGATGCCCCGGTGCTCGCCGACCACCGGCAGATAGGCGGTGAGGATGTCGGTGGCGGAGAGCACCGAGAGGCTGATGAGCATGCCCGCGGGCACACCCCGGGCGCGCAGGATGCCGCCGACGGGGACCCGGGCGCGGGCGCCCGCGGGGGGCCTGACCGCCGTGCGGTCCTCGATGCGCCACAGGGACGTGAACGCGATCGCGGCTCCCGCGCCCGACACCAGCAGGGCCCGCGCGCTGGTGCCCACCATGTCCGGGGCGCCGATCAGCGCGCCCGCGGCGATCGGGCCGACCAGCTGGCCGAGCGAGGCGCCGATGGTGAAGTGGCCGAAGTTGCGGTCCTGTTCGTGCGGGGCGGACTGGCGGGCGACGAGCGACTGGGAGCCGATCACGAAGCAGAGGTGGCCGAGGCCCATCACCCCGCTCCAGACCGCCATCGTCCACAGGGAGCCGGCGACCCCGCTCAGCGCGCAGCCGCCGGCGATGAGCACCACGCCGGCCGGCAGCAGGGGTGCGCAGCGGCCGTGGTCGGTGCGGCGGCCCAGCGGTACCGCGGCGAAGAGCGGCAGCAGGGCGTAGACGCCGGTGATGACGCCGATCGCGCGCTCGTCGGCGCCCAGCGCGAGGGCCCGGTAGGAGACGGCGGGCCGGGCCATCGACACCGCCCCCTGCGCGAAGCCGAAGGCGATGACGAGGCGCAGCAGCCAGCCGCGGTTCCCACCGGGCCTCATGGTGAAGTCCTCCAGACGGTACGGGCGGTGGATCAGATGATGCCGAACAGGATTCCTGCCCCGAGGATCACCAGTGATGTGAGCACGGCCCACTTCACGACGAACCGGGTGTGGTCGCCGAACTCGACCTTGGCCATGCCGACCAGGACGTACACGGCCGGGACCAGCGGGCTGGACATGTGCAGCGGCTGGGCGATGAGTGAGGCGCGGGCGATCTCCAGCGAGGAGACGCCGTGGGCCTGCCCGGCCTCGGCGAGGACGGGGAGGATGCCGAAGTAGAAGCCGTCGTTGGACATGAAGTAGGTCAGCGGGATGCTCAGGACACCCGTGACGAAGGCCATGTGCGGGCCCATCCCGTCCGGGATGTTGCCGACCAGCCACGTGGCCATGTGGTCGACCATGCCGGTGCCCTGGAGGACGCCGGTGAAGACGGCGGCGGCGAAGACCATGCCGGAGACGTTGAGGACGTTCTCGGCGTGCGCACCGATCCGGGCCTTCTGGTCGGGCATGTGCGGGAAGTTCACGGTCAGCGCGGTCGCGGCGGCGAGCAGAAACAGCACCGGGATCGGCAGCAGCTCCATGATCATGGCGGTCAGCAGGGCCACGGTGAGCAGCGCGTTGAACCAGTACAGCCGGGGGCGCAGGGTGGGCCGGTGCGGGTCCAGGCCCTGGAAGCCCTCGTCCTCGTCGCCAGGCTCCGCGTCGGTGCCCACGCCCGAACCGCCGGTGCGCGCCGGGGACTTGCCCGGGCCGGAGCCGCCGCCCGCGCCCACGAGCACCGTCTCGGTCTCCTTCTCCTCGACCAGGACCTCGTCCAGCGTCAGCACGCCGAGCCGCTTGCGCTCGCGGCGGCCGAGGACGTAGGAGAGCGCGAGGACGAACAGCAGGCCCGTGGCGAGCGCGGGGATCATCGGCACGAAGATGTCGCCGGCGTCGAGCTTGAGCGCGGTGGCGGCGCGGGCGGTCGGGCCGCCCCACGGCAGCGTGTTCATCACGCCGTTGGCCATGGCGGCCACACCGGTCATCACCACCAGGCTCATCTTCAGGCGCTTGTACAGCGGGTACATCGCCGAGACGGTGATCATGAAGGTGGTCGAGCCGTCGCCGTCGAGGGAGACGATCGCGGCGAGCAGGGCCGTGCCGACGACGATGCGCAGCGGGTCGGCCCTGCAGAACTTCAGGATGCCCCGCACGATCGGGTCGAAGAGGCCGACGTCGATCATCACACCGAAGTAGACGATCGCGAACATGAGCATCGCCGCGGTGGGGGCGAGGTCGGTGACGCCGTCGATGACGTAGTCGCCGAGCTTGGCGCCCTTGCCGACGAAGACGCAGAACAGCGCCGGGATCAGCACGAGCGCCGCGATCGGCGACATCTTCTTCAGCATGATCAGGACCAGGAAGGTCGCGATCATGGCAAAGCCGAGGAGGGTCAGCATGAGTGGATACCTAACGTTCGCCCTTGAACATCCCACCGGGCAGGCGGTGCGACGACGTTAGGTCCGTCCGAACGGCGTTAACAAGACGTTGACCTGCGAGCAATAAGCGCAAAACTCCAGGTCAGGGCTTTGCTCAGGTCAGCGTCGTGATCGATTCGGCCACCGCGGTGACCTCCACCGGCACTCCGTTGAGGACCGCGTTGCCCGAGAGGGGGTCGAGCAGGCTGCCGTCGAGGAGCTGGTTGACGTTGACGCCGGGATCGATCGCGGCGTGGCTCATCCGGGTGCCGGGGCGGTCGTGGCCCCAGCCGTGCGGCAGGCTCACCACGCCGGGCCGCACCCCGTCCGTGACCTCCGCGGGGGCGGTCACCTCTCCCCCGGCGCCCTTGACGCGGACGGCGGCCCCGTCCCGCACCCCGAGGCGCTCGGCGTCCTCGGGGTGGATGTGCAGGGTGCAGCGGTTGCTGCCGCCGGTGAGGGCCGGGACGTTGTGCATCCAGCTGTTGTTGGAGCGCAGATGGCGGCGGCCGACGAGGACCAGCTCGTCCGGGAGCCGGTCCAGCGCCTCGCGCAGCCGCGGCAGGTCGTCCGCGATCGGCCGCGGCAGCAGCTCGACCTTTCCGCTGCGGGTCTTCAGCGGCTGCGGGAGGCGGGAGGCCAGCGGGCCGAGGTCGATGCCGTGCGGGTGCGCGAGCAGCCGCTCCAGGCACAGCCCGTCGGGCCGTGCGCCGAAGCCGTCGCCGTAGGGGCCGAGGCGCAGCATCATGTCGAGCCGGCGCTCGGGGCCGCTCACTCCGGTGAGCGCGGCGGCGAGTTCCTGCGGGTCACGGCCGTGCACGGGCGAGTGGGGCTCCTTGACCGCCTTGCCGAGGGTCTGTCCGATCACCATGTCGTCGACGGCGGACGGGTCGGCGCCGTGCATGCCGGTGGCCGCCAGGATCAGCCGGGCGAGGATCTCGGTCTCGGCCTTGCGGCCGCTCTCCAGGGGGACGGCGGGGCGCGTGTAGCGGACCTGGTTGCGCACCGCGAGCGTGTTGAAGGCGAAGTCGTGGTGCGGGCTCTGGGAGGGCGGGGGCGGCGGCAGCACGACGTGCGCGTGGCGCGAGGTCTCGTTGAGATACGGGTCGACGCTGACCATGAAGTCCAGGGAGTCCAGGGCCTTGTCGAGCCGGTCACCGTCGGGCGCGGACAGCACGGGGTTGGCGGCGACGGAGATCAGCGCCCGGATCGGCTCGCCCTCGGCGGTGGCGGTGTCGATCTCCTCGGCGAGCGCGGAGAGCGGGAACTCCCCCTTCGCCTCGGGGTGCTTGCCGACCCGGGAGTGCCAGCGGCCGAGCGCGAAGCCGTGGCTGGGGCCGGCCGGTCGGGGCGTACGGTCGGTGGCCGCCTGCGGGAAGAGGGCGCCGCCGGGCCGGTCGAGGTTGCCGGTGAGGATGTTGAGGACGTCGACGAGCCAGCTGCCGAGGGTGCCGTACGGGACGGTGCAGCTGCCGATGCGGCCGTAGACGGCGGCGGTGGGGGCGGCGGCGAGTTCGCGGGCGAGCGCACGCGTCACCGCGGCCTCGACGTCGCAGGCGGCGGCGACGGCCTCGGGCGTGAACTCCCGGACGGCCGCGCGCAGTTCGTCGAGGTCCTGGACGTGCGGGGCCAGCTCGCCGAGGTCGGCGAGGCCCTCCTCGAACAGGACGTGCGCCATGGCCGCGAGCAGGAGTGCGTCGGTGCCCGGGCGGATCGCGATGTGCCGGTCGGCGAGCTTGGCGGTGCGGGTGCGGCGCGGGTCGATGACGGTCAGCGTGCCACCGCGCGCCTTGAGGGCCTTGAGCTTGCCGGGGAAGTCGGCGGCGGTGCACAGACTCCCGTTGGACTCCAGGGGGTTGGCACCGATGAGGAGCAGGTGGCCGGTGTGGTCGAGGTCCGGCACGGGGATCGCGTTGGCGTCGCCGAAGAGCAGTCCGCTGGAGACGTGCTTGGGCATCTGGTCGACCGTGGAGGCGGTGAAGACGCTGCGGGTGCCGAGGCCGGCGAGCAGCACCGGCGGATAGAGGGCGCCGGCCATGGTGTGCACGTTCGGGTTGCCGAGGACGACGCCCACGGCGTGCGGGCCGTGGCGCTCGACGACGGGGCGCAGGCCCGCGGCCACGGCGTCGAAGGCCTCGTCCCAGGTGGCCTCGCGCAGCTCGCCGTCCTTGCGTACGAGAGGGGTGCGCAGCCGGTCGGGGTCACCGTCGACGGCGCCGAAGGAGGCGCCCTTGGGGCAGATGAACCCCTTGCTGAAGACGTCCTCGCGATCACCGCGGGCGCCGGTGACCCGGGTCCCCTCGATGGTGAGGGTCAGCCCGCAGGTGGCCTCGCACAGGGGGCAGATACGCAGAGCGGTGCGGGACACGGGTCCTCCCGGTGGGCGATGACGGCGCCTGGGCACGGCCGAGCATACCGACCGGTTGGCATGCTGGGGAGGCCTCGCGGGGATGAGGTCGGAAATTCGCGGGCCGTTCGCCGGGGGCTCGCGCGGGTGCCACGGCCCCGGCACCCGGGGCCGGGCTCAGTCCAGCACCCGCGCCAGATACGCCTGGAGCAGCCCGCGCGCCTCCTCGATTATCTTCGCGTCGCCGTCCGGGGCCATCCGGAAGGCCAGGTGGACGAGGGTGTCGGCGGTCTCCACCGCGATCAGGAAGGTGCGGCGCAGATCCTCGTCCGGCTCCCGGTCGAGGTAGCCGGAGAGCAGCTCGGTGAGGCGGTCGGCGACGCGGTGGTTGGGCTCGGCGCTGCGGGCGCCGACCGGGATCTGGTTGCCGAAGTCGACGAGGGAGAAGCCGGGCGCGGTGCGCTTCATGGCCAGGTACTCGTCGAGCACGGCGTCCATCGCCGAGCGCCAGCCTCCGTCGCCGGTCTGCTTCAGCCGCTCGGTGACCTGCTCGCTGAACCGCTCGAGGTTGCGCTGGGCGAGGGCGTCGACCATCTGCCGCTTGTTGCCGAAGAAGCGGTAGACCGAGCCGATGGGGACTTCCGCGCGCAGGGCGACGGCCCGGGTGCTCAGGGCCTCGTAGCCGACCTCGTCGAGAAGTTCGGCGCAGGCGTCGAGGATCCGGGTCAGTCGTTCGGCACTGCGCCGCTGCACGGGCGCACGGCGGAGCGATGTCGCGTGGGGCACGTGCTTCATGATGCCTTTCCGGCGCGCTCCGGAGAACCTCGCCCCCCGGTCCGCGCATGACGGTCGGTCGCGCTCAGTGCGGTCGGGTCCGAAGAGTCCCCCGGCCGGCCCGCCGCCTCCGACGACGTGATGTCGGCCGTGCTCTCGATCGGCCGGCCCTTCACGGCCCATACGGTGCCGTCGTCGGCGTAGAGCCGCGCGGTGACGTGGTGCGTGCCGCGCGGGACGAGCCGGGCGGGCAGGCGGCAGTTCAGGCCGCGGAGCCGGCTGACGAGCCGGTCGTCGACGAAGACGTAGGCCACGCCGCGGCCCGCCGTCGCCCGCGCCTTCGTACCGCCCGGCGAGAAGCGGAAGTTGCGGACGGTCAGGTGCACGTCCCAGGTGTCGCCGGTGTCCGGCTGCACCTGGATCCCGACCTCGGGCGCGCCCTTCTTCTGCACTTCACGGTAGTGCCGCCCCTCCTTGTCCGTGTCGTCCAGGACCTTGCCCACCGGCGAGGTCGACGCGCCGTTCTTCCCCTCGTGGGCAGCACTGGAACCGCAGCCCGCGGATCCGGTCAGCAGCAGGACACAGACCGCGAGCGCGGCGCACGGACCACGCGTCCACGACATGCCCCGGAGACTAGAACACCGGTCCGACAGCCGGATCCCCCTGGAGTCGGGTTCCGGCTCCCCCTTGACGACGAGGGCGGCCGGGATGCCTGGTGGGGCGGCTGGGGACCCTCTTGCGCCGGCCGGAGCGCAATCCTACGGTGTTCCATAGGAATCAGACCGCATCAGTCCGCAAGGGAGCGATGATGAGCGGGGAAGCGCGCAAGAGGGCCGAGGGGCTGACCTACCTCTCCGGCTTCGGCAACGAGCACAGTTCCGAGGCCGTGCCCGGTGCCCTGCCGGACGGCCGCAACTCACCCCAGCGCGCGCCGCTCGGGCTGTACGCGGAACAGCTCAGCGGATCGGCGTTCACCGAGCCGCGGGCCGGCAACCGCCGCTCCTGGCTGTACCGCATCCGCCCGTCGGCCGCGCACCCGGCGTTCACCCACACCCACAACGGCTGGGTCCGCTCGGCGCCCTTCACGGAGTCCGTCCCCGACCCCAATCGGCTGCGCTGGGACCCCCTGCCCGACCCGGCCGACGGCACCGACTTCCTGGCCGGCCTGTGGACCCTGGGCGGCAACGGCGACGCCACGCAGCGCACCGGCATGGCGGTGCACCTCTACCACGCCAACTCCTCGATGGACCGCGTCTTCAGCGACGCGGACGGCGAACTGCTGATCGTCCCGGAGCAGGGCGGCCTGCTGCTGCACACCGAGTTCGGCCTGCTGCACGTGGAGCCCGGACATGTGGCGCTCGTTCCGCGCGGGGTGCGCTTCCGGGTGGAGCTCCTGGACACCGCGCCCGACGGCGGGCAGACCCCGACCGCCCGCGGCTACGTCTGCGAGAACTACGGCGCCCCCTTCCGCCTACCCGACCTCGGCCCGATCGGCGCCAACGGACTGGCCAACGCCCGGGACTTCAAGGCCCCGGTCGCCGCGTACGAGGACGTCGAGGGGCCGGTGGAGGTGGTCAACAAGTTCTGCGGCAACCTCTGGAAGGCGACGTACGAGCACTCGCCGCTCGACGTGGTCGCCTGGCACGGCAACCACGTCCCCTACGTCTACGACCTGCGCCGCTTCAACGTCATCGGCAGCATCTCCTACGACCACCCCGACCCGTCGATCTTCACGGTGCTGACGTCCCCGTCGGACACCCCGGGCCTGGCCGGCGTCGACTTCGTGGTCTTCGCGCCGCGCTGGCTGGTGGGCGAGGACACCTTCCGGCCGCCGTACTTCCACCGGAACGTGATGAGCGAGTACATGGGCCTGATCGAGGGCGCCTACGACGCGAAGACGGCCGGGAAGGGGGGATTCGTGCCCGGCGGCGGCTCGCTGCACAACATGATGTCGGCGCACGGACCGGACCGGGAGACGTTCGACCGGGCCAGCGCGGCCGAGCTGAAGCCGCAGAAGGTGGACGACGGGCTGGCGTTCATGTTCGAGACCCGCTGGCCGGTCACGCTCACCGCGCACGCGGCGGACGCGGACCACCTCCAGCCGCACTACGACGACGTGTGGCGGGGCCTCGAACGGCACTTCCGCGCGCACTGACCGACGCCGGCCGCAGGGTCGCCGTCAGACCCCGCCGCCCACTCGGTTGCACTGAAGATCCCCGACCGGTACGGATGACCCGTGACCTCCTTCGCCCCGGACTCGATCGTCCTGAACCGCAAGCTGCCGCTCTGGTACCAGGTGTCGCAGTCCCTGCGCGCCTCGATACTCGGCCGCTCGCCGCAGGACCCCCTCCGCCTGCCCACCGAGGAGCAGTTGGCGGAGCATTACGGAGTGAGCGTGCTGACCATGCGGCAGGCGCTGAAGGAGCTGGAGGAGGAGGGGCTGATCACCCGGCACCGGCGCCGGGGCACCTTCATCGAGCCCGACGCCCGCAGGGGCGCCCCGGTCCGGCTGCTCGGCTCGGTGGACGCGATCGTGGCCCAGCAGTCCGGCATGACGACCGAACTGCTGGACCACGGCCACGTGCCCGTGCCCCCCGAACTCGCCGATCTCTTCCCGGAGACCGGGGAGGTGGCCGCCTACCACCGCCTGCGCAGCGACGAGAAGACGGGTGAGCCGACCAACCACGCGCTCAACCACGTGCGGCCGGACGTGGCCGCCCGGATCGACCCGGCCGACCTGCTGCGCTGGCCGATGACCAAGGTGCTGCGCGACATCGTGCGGGCGGACATCAGCCGGATCACGGACACCGTCCAGGCCCGGCTGGCCGACCCGGAGACGGCGCGGCTGCTGCAAGTCCCGCTGCTCAGCCCGATCCTGCACTACACGGGCGTGACGTACGACGCGGACGGGCGGGTGCTGGACGTCGCGGTGATCCACTACCGGGGCGACCGCTTCTCCTTCTCGGTGACGCTGGACGCCACCTGAACCCGCTGTCCCCGACCCGCCGCAGGCGACAGGCCGTACGATGCCCAGCGTGACGCACGACGACGCTCCGCCGCTGGCGGACCTCATGCCGTGGTCCGTCGCACCGCCGCGGCTCGGCCGGAGGTGGCCGACGGGCCCCGATGCGGCATCCCTGAAAGCCCGCTGGGACGCCCTGATGAAGGCCGACGGCACGGACCGGGAGGCCCTGTTCGAGCCCACCCGCTCACGCACCCTGCACTCCGCGGTCGGCCAGCTGCCCGGCCGGCCGAGCGGCACGGAGAAGCTGGTGCGTGCCACGGGCCCCGCCCCGGAGCCGGTGCGCGTGCTGCACGCCCCCTTCGACGAGCAGTGGCTGCTGCCCGACCACCGCCTGATCGACAGCGCCCGACCGGAGCTGTGGCGGGTGGCGGACGAGCACCAGGTCTTCGTGGTGGAGAGCCCCTCCGGGACGGGCGGCCCGCAGCTGCTGGCCACGTCCTGCGTCCCGCTCCTGCGCCCCGGCCGCATCCGCCCGCTCTACCGCCGCCCCGGCGGTCTGGAGCCCAACCTGGCGCCCGGCCTGCTCGACCACCTGGCCGGCCGCCTCGGCCACTCCCCCGCGCCGCCGGACGTCCTCGCCTGGATCATGGCGACGGCCCGCCCCGACCTGACGGTCCCGCTCACCGAGGACGCGGAACTCTTCGCGCGCGGAGTGGAGTTGGGCCGCCGTGTGCTGTGGCTGATGCGCCGCGACGGCGACCGCCCCAAGCTGCCCGGCGGCCGCCGCCCCTACGTCCGCGCCCCGCTGCCGCCGCGCCCGCTCGTCGTCGACTACGACCGCGACGAGGAGACCCTGCTGCTCGACGAGGGCCGCATCTCCCCGGTGCCGCCCGAGGCCTGGGACTTCGAGACGGCCGGCGTCCGGGTCCTGGAGGAGTGGTTCACCGCGCGGACCGCCGAGCCCGAGCCGGGCACGCTGGCCGCGATCCGTCCGGCCACCTGGCCGCAGAGCTGGACCTCGGAGCTGCTGGAACTGATCACGGTCCTCGCCCTGCTCGCCGAACTGCGGCCGCAGCAGGAGGAGTTGACGGTGACGTCACCCGTCACGGCGTCCGAGCTGCACAAGGCGGGGGTCCTGCCACCGTCGGCGGCGGCCCGCAGGCCCGCCTCGGTCCTCGATCACCACGAGGAGGGCCCGGAGGGCCAGTTCGCGCTGTTGTGACCACGGGGCGGGGAGATCCGCGGCGAGAGGTGGAGGTGAACACGCCTCCCTCTGAGGGGAGTTGAGGGCCGCCGGAGCCGGGTGGGCGGCCGGTCACGGACGGCGCGCGGACCCGCGCCAGATGTCGCACCTGGGATGTCGCTGCAGTGCCGGGGATGACGGAGACGAGTGCGCAGCGATACGCCGGGACGGTGCGCCCACCCGGGGACGGGTCCGCGAGGAGTGCCGGTGCGGCTCAGCGCCCGCCGAACAGCGAACGGCGCAGCCGGCGCAGCGGCGCGAAGAGCAGGACGCGGCTGATCCGCGTGCCCCTGGCGCTGCGCTCCTGCGGGGTGTCGCGCGCGGTGAGCTCACGCATCAGCGAGGTGGCCTCGGCCACCTTCTGCTGCGGCACGGCGGGACCCGACAGCACCGAGAGATGCCGGTCGAGGCGCGAGCTGGTCGCGCTGCTCCCGCACGTGATCGCAGGGACCCTCGCCCTGCTGCGCACTGTTATCTGTTCCATGTCACTCCCCACCCGTACGAGTCCACCCGGCCCGGGCAGAGTAACCCTATCGCTCCCTCGGGGCACTCGTGTATCGCGGTCACAGGATTCACCTTCCCCGTAAGGAGGTTGACGACTCCACGTTCGTCACTCTCCGAATCCGACCGATTTCAGGGCGAGTTGGACAACCGGCTGGCTGGTGGGCTGCGGCGACCCGCCGCCGGGCTCCACGGTCACAGCGAGTGACGTGGCCGCCTTGTCGAGACCGGTCGCGACCAAGGGCGTGTCGCCGCCCTGGAACAGCCCGAGGGAGCGTGGTTGCGCACCGGGGCGCATGAGCCAGAGCTGGTGCACGCGTCCGCCGGGCGGAGTGCCGTATCCGCTGAGGGTGACGACCGCCCGTCCCTCGGAGGCGGAGGCGACCACCGCGAGGGCGCGGCCCTGCTTGTCCTGTCCGGCGGTCGCGCGCGCGTCGGGAGCTGCGAGAACGTGGGCGATCTCACGTGACTGGGCCTTCGCGGCGTCCAGCTGGTCCTGCGTCCGGCCCGCCTGCACGGCGAAGAGCGAGGCGACCACGAGGGCCGCGGCGGCGGTCGCCGTGGCGAAGGGCACGAAGAGCGGGCGGCGCTCACGGGGCGCACGGGAGCGCGCCGGCGGCGGCTGCGTGCCCCAGACGTGCGGCGGCAACTGAGGTGTGTGCTCGTGCGCCGGCTCCTGCGGCGTCGCGCGGACCGCGGCCAGCACCCGGTCGCGCATCGCGGCCGGCGCCGGGGCGGCCGTCGACCAGGCGAGGCGGACGGCGTCCTCGGACAGGGCCCGCACCTCGGCCTCGCAGATCTCGCACGAGGCGAGGTGCTTCTCGAACCGGAGCCGCTCGGCCGGCGCCAGGGCGTCGAGCGCGTAGGGGGCCGCGAGCGAGTGCGGATCCTCGCTGCCCAGCAGTTTCTTGAGCAGGCTCATGCGACACCTCCCAGGCACTTGCGCAGCTGGGTGAGTCCGTCGCGCATGCGGGTCTTGACCGTGCCCAGCGGCAGCGACAGCCGCTCCGCCACCTCACGGTACGTGTAGCCGTCGTAGTAGGCGAGGGTGACGGACTGGCGCTGGAGATCGGTGAGCCGGTCCAGGCAGCGGCGTACCCATTCGCGTTCGAGGCCCGCCTCGACCTCCTCGGTGACCTGGTCGAAGGCCGGGTGGTGGGCCCGGCGCGCCTCGCGCTGCTCGCGCTCGCCGGCCGCGCGGGCGCTGCGTACCCGGTCGACGGCCCGGCGGTGGGCGAGGGTGAGGATCCAGGACAGGGCGCTGCCGCGGGCGGGGTCGAAGCGGGCGGCGGACCGCCAGAGTTCGAGCAGGACCTCCTGGGCCACCTCCTCCGACTGCGCGGAGTCGCGCACGACCCGGCGCACCAGTCCGAACACCGGCCCGGACACCAGTCCGTACAGCTCCTCGAATGCTTTCTGGTCGCCGCCCGCCACCAGCAGCAGAAGCTCGTCCGCCTCCACTCGGTTCCCCTCTCCCCGGCCGCAAGGGCCCCGTCCCGTCACACCAGGCATTCGCAACGAACGCACCTCCGGATGGGGTTACGGATGGGCGGGCCGAAAACGCCAGTCGCCGCGCGATGAAACAAGATTCGCGCAGCGCCGTAAAGACCTTCGGGATTCGACCAATCCACCCTGCCGACCGCTCCGAATCAGCGTGCGTCAGGCAAGTTGGGACTGAGGACGGACGGCATGACACCTATCTCCAGGAGCGGTGCGGGACGCAGGAGCATCGCGACCCTGATAGCCGGCGCGCTGGCCGCCGGGGGGCTCGCGGCCGCCGGCGTGGCCACGCTGGAACCGGGGGCGGCCTCCGCCTCCAGCCACCGGGAGGCCCCGCTGATCTCGGGGCAGCCGCAGTACGACAACACCGACGTGTACGCGTTCGTGAGCCCGGACAAGCCGGACACGACGACGATCATCGCCAACTGGATCCCGTTCGAGGACCCGGCGGGCGGCCCGAACTTCTACACTTTCGCGGACGACGCTCAGTACGACATCCACATCGACAACAACGGTGACGCGCAGGGGGAGTTGCTGCTGCGCTACACCTTCAAGACGCACACGAAGAACAAGAAGACGTTCCTGTACAACACGGGCGCGGTCACCAGCCTGGACGACCCGGACCTGAACGTCACGCAGTCCTACGACATCGACCTGATCAAGCTGCACAACCAGAAGGTCGTCTCGAAGACGAAGCTCGCGGACAACGTGGCCGTGGCTCCTTCGAACGTCGGCAAGGCGTCGATGCCCGACTACAACACCCTGCGCAAGCAGGCGGTCTACAAGCTTCCGAACGGCGCCCAGACCTTCGCCGGTCAGGCCGACGACCCGTTCTTCCTCGACCTGCGCGTCTTCGACCTGCTCTACGGCGGCAACCTGTCCGAGGTCGGGCGGGACACCCTCAAGGGCTACAACGTCAACTCCATCGCCCTGCAGGTCCCGACCGACATGATCACGGAGTCGAAGGACCAGCCGGTCGTCGGCATCTGGTCGACGACCCAGCGCAGGAACGCCCAGGGCTACTACGAGCAGGTCTCGCGCCTGGGCAACCCGCTGGTCAACGAGGTCGTCAACCCGCTGAAGGACAAGGACAAGTTCAACGCGTCCTCGCCGTGGAACGACGGCCAGTTCCTGAAGAACGTGACCAACCCGGAGCTGCCGAAGCTCATCGAGTCGATCTACAAGATCAAGGCGCCGGCCGAGCCGCGCAACGACCTGGTCGACGTGTTCCTCAAGGGTGTGAAGGGGCTCAACCAGCCGCCGAAGGTGCGTCCGGCGGAGGAGCTGCGACTGAACACCTCGATCAAGCCCGCCGCCAGCCCGAAGCGGCTGGGTGTGCTCGACGGTGACAACGCCGGCTTCCCGAACGGCCGCCGTCTCACCGACGACGTGGTCGACGAGGCGCTGCAGGTCGTCGAGGGCGAACTGGTCGGTTCCAAGAATGACTTGGGCGACGCGGTCGACAAGAACGACAAGGGCTTCGGCCACTCCTTCCCGTACCTGGCCAACCCGACGGCAGGCTCGCGCGGTGCCACGGCCAAGGGCGTCAGCAGCGGCAACGACGTCCGCAACCAGCTGGGCGACGCGCTCCAGCCGGCCGGTTCCTCAGGCGGCATGAGCAACTCCGGCCTGATCGCCGCCTCCGCGGGCGCCGGCGCGGCCGGGATCGCCCTGATCGGTGCCGGCCTGATGTGGTGGCGCCGGATGCGGAGCCGGGCCTACTAGGCCCGCCACGGGCCGGGCGTCGTTCCTGAACAGCGCCGCCCGGCCCGCCCACCGACTGGCGCGGCCCGTCCGTACCCATCCCCCACGGCCGGGCCGCGCCGCACAACTTCCCAGGGCAGCACGTCGATTGAGGAGAGGGCATGGCCCCGCGCACGAACGGCACCGACCCGGAGAGGGAGCCCGGCACCCCGCCACTCCCCCCACCGGCACCCGAGCCCTCCCCGACAGCGGCCACGGCGCACACTCCGGTCCCCGGACCGAGGACGTCCGACATCCCGGAGGGCAGCACCGCGCAGGCCGCGGAGCCCACCGGTGAACGGGACACGGTGCCCAGCGGTGAAGGGGCGCCGACCGGTGCAGGAGAGCCGACCTGTGCAGGCGAAAGCGCCGGCGACCCCGCGGAACCCCACGCGGCGGACGCGGAGGGTGCGACGGACGCCGGGGGGCCGGCGCGGGAGAAGCCGTCCCGCCTCGGCGGCCTCGCGGACGCGGAGTGCGAAACCGTCGGCGCCCCCGCCGAGTTCGAAAGCCCGGGCGACCCCGCGGAGCCCGGAAACCCCGGCGCCCCCGCAGCGTCCGAGAACCGTGCCGCCCGCGGTAGGGATACCGCCCCCGATCCCCGCGTCGTCGCCGTGCGTCGGGTCGGGGAGGCCGGGCGGCGGCTGAGGGCGCTGCAGGTCGGGGGGACCGTCGTGCTGCTGGCCGTCGCGCTGACCTTCGGGTCCGTCGCGGTCGGGGCGCTGCGGGACCGCGGGGCCGCGACCGCCGCGGCCGCGCCAAGTGCCGCCTCCCCGGCACTGCTCACCGGCGGCGGCCTCGACGCGAGCATCGCCGCGCTGCAGGCCCAGCTCAAGGCGCAGCCGAAGGACTTCGGGAGCTGGGCCACGCTCGGTCTGGCCTACGTCGAGCAGGCCCGCACCAAGGGCGACCCCTCGCGCTACCCGCAGGCCGCGAAGGCCCTGAAGCGCTCGCTCGACCTGAGGCCCGGCAATGAGCAGGCCGTCACCGGCCAGGCCGCCCTCGCCGCGGCCCGGCACGACTTCACGCACGCCCTGAGGTACGCGGACAGCGTGCTCAAGGAGAACCCCTACAGCGAACGCGCCCTGTCCTCCCGTATCGACGCCCTCGTCGAACTCGGCCGCTACGCCGAGGCGTCGAAGGCCGCCGACACCGCCGACTCCCGCCGCCCGGGCGTCCCGGTCTTCACGCGGTACGCGTACGTGCACGAGCTGCGCGGGGACGTGAGGACGGCACGGCAGGTCCTGCGGCAGGCGCTCGCCACCTCCACCGCCCGCGGCGACATCTCCTACGTCGCCGCCCAGCTCGGCCAACTCGCCTGGAACCAGGGCGACTACAAGAGCGCGCTCACCTACTACGCCCGCGCGCTCGCCGCCGACGAGAACTACCTCCCCGCGCTGGAGGGCCGCGCCCGCGCCCAGTACGCGAGCGGCGACCACGCCGCCGCGATCAAGGGCATGGAGCAGGTCGTCGCCCGCTACCCGCTGCCGCAGCCGCTGGTGGAGCTCGGCGAGATGTACGAGGACCGGGGCGCGAAGGGCGACGACGCGAAGGCCCGCGACCAGTACGCCCTGGTCGACGCCTGGATCGCCCTCGCCCGCTCCTACGGCGTCAACGCCGACCTCGACACCGCGCTCGCCGCCGCCGACCACGGCAGCAGGACGGCCGCGCTGCGCGCCGCCCGCGCCGAGTGGGCCCGCCGGCACACCGTGCACACGGCGGACGCCCTGGCCTGGGCGCTGCATGTCAACGGCAAGGACCCGGAAGCCCTCCCGTACGCCCGGCAGGCGACGGCCACCGGGTACCGCAACGCCGCGTTCCTCTACCACCGCGGCATGATCGAACGCGCCACCGGCCACGCGAAGGACGCCCGCGCCTCCCTCACGGCGGCGCTCCGGCTCAACCCCGGCTTCTCGCCACCGGGTGCCCGCGAGGCCCGTAAGGCCATGAAGGACCTGGAGGCCGCGCGGTGACCCCTCGTCGGCTGCTCGCCTCCACCGGGGCCGTCCTCACGGCGGCCTGGGGGGGGGGGGGGGTTGTTTTCCCCCCCCCCCCCCCCCCCCCCCCCCCCCACCCCCCCCCCCCCCCCCCCCCCCCCCCCCCCACCACCCCCCCCCCCCCCCCCCCCCCCCCCCCCCCCCAAAC
>NZ_JBHVGU010000006.1:90004-101676 GCF_042800575.1 Streptomyces sp. NPDC057616 | reverse complement strand
CCGTTGGTGTCTTTCCGCGCGGCTTCTTGCGTTCTCTCTTTTCTCCCTCCCCCCCACTCGCCCCCGCACCCCCTCGGCAACTTCACCGTCAACCGCTACGACGGCCTGGTCGCCGCCCCCGGCACGCTCCGGGTCGACCACGTCGAGGACCTCGCCGAGATCCCGGCCACGCAGGCCAAGCCCGACATCGAGCGGCTCGGCACGGCCGAGTGGGCGCGGCAGCGGTGCGCGAAGGCGGCGGACGGCAGCAGGGTCACCGTCGACGGACGGGCCACCGCCCTGACGGTCCGCCGCAGCATGGCGCACCTGCGGCCGGGGCAGGCGGGCCTGAACACCCTCCGCGTGGAGTGCGCGCTGACCGCGCCGCTGCCCGCGCACGACACGGTGCGCCTCGGCTTCCACAGCGCGGGCGCGTCCTCCGGGCCCGGCTGGCGCGAGATCACCGCGCGCGGCGACCGTATGACGCTCACCGCGACGGACGTACCGAAGACATCCGTGTCCCACGAACTCACCAGCTACCCGAAGGAGTTGCTCTCCTCCCCCGCCGACACCTCGTCCGCCTCCCTGCGCGTGCGCACCGGCGGACCGGCCCTGGCGAAGGAGCGGCAGGACGCCCCCGCCGCCTCGGTCCTGCCGCGCGGCGCCGACCGCTGGACCCGCGCCCTGGACTCGCTGGTCGCACGGCACGACCTCACCGTCGGCTTCGCCGCGCTCGCGCTGCTGATCGCGATCGTCCTGGGCGCGATGCACGCGCTCGCGCCGGGCCACGGCAAGACCCTGATGGCCGCGACGGCGGCCGCCCGCGGCGGCCGAGCCCGCCTCAAGGACGTGCTGCCCCTGGCCGCCTCGGTGACGGTCACTCACACCCTCGGCGTGGTCGCGCTCGGTCTCCTGGTCACGGCCGGCTCGGGGGCGGCGCCCTCGGTGATCGCCTGGCTGGGCATCGCGAGCGGCGTGATGGTGGCCTCCGCGGGCGCCACGCTCGTACGCCGCGCCTGGCGCAACCGCGGCCCCGCACACCCGCACGGCCATACACACGACCATCCACACCCGCACCCCCACCCGCGCGAGGAAGCTCAACCCGCGGAGCGCGCCCTGGTGTTGGCCGCGGCCCGCACCGAGCCCGCCTCGGCCGCCGCGGACACCACCTCCCACCCTCCAACGCACGACCACGACCACGCGCACCCCCACCCCCACGACCACCATCACGACCACGGTCGTGCACACGATCACGGTCATCCGCACGGCCACGGCCACCCCCACACCGTCGAGCACACCCACGGCGGCTTCACCCACACCCACTCGACCGCCCCCACCCTGCGCGGCACGCTCCTGCTCGGCTTCGCCGGCGGTCTCGTGCCCAGCCCCTCCGCCGTCGTCGTGCTGGTGGGCGCCGCGGCGCTCGGACAGGCCTGGTTCGGGCTGCTCCTCGTCGTCGCGTACGGCATCGGGCTCGCCATCACGCTCACCGCGGCCGGGTTCGCCGTGGTCAAGCTGGGCACCGGCATGAACCGCCTGCTGGACCGGCGCCCCCGCTGGACCGGCCACCCCCTCGCGTCCCTGGTCCGCAGGACCGCCCCGCTCGGGTCGGCGTTCCTCGTCGTGGCCCTGGGCGTCGGACTGGTGCTCAAGGGGGCCGCATCCGCACTCGGCTGAGCTACGTTTGTGGAGGAATCACACGGAGTGGAGAAAACGCGCGGATGCGAATGGGGGAAGCCCGTGTCCGAAGAACCGGGCAGTGAACGTGTGATCGCCGGCCGCTACCGCCTCCTGACCCCCCTCGGTCAGGGCGGCATGGGCACCGTGTGGCGCGCCAGGGACGAGGTGCTGCACCGCGAGGTCGCCGTCAAGGAGGTGCGCGCACCCGCCGGACTGGAGGCCTCGGACGTCGGCCGGATGTACGCCCGGCTCGAACGCGAGGCGTGGGCGGCCGCCCGGGTCGCCAACCGCAACGTCGTCACGGTGTACGACGTCGCCACCGAGGACGGCCGGCCCTGGATCGTCATGGAGCTCGTCCGCGGCGTCTCCCTCGCCGACGTCCTGGAGTCCGAGGGACCGCTGCCGCCGCAGCGGGCCGCGCACATCGGCGCCGAGGTGCTGGCCGCGCTGCGGGCGGCGCACGCGGCGGGCGTGCTGCACCGGGACGTGAAACCGGCCAACGTGCTGATGTCGAACGACGGCCGGGTGGTGCTCACCGACTTCGGCATCGCGCAGGTGGAGGGCAGCTCCGCGCTGACCATGACCGGCGAGGTCATCGGCTCGCCCGAATTCCTCGCGCCGGAGCGCGCGCTGGGCCGCACTCCGGGCCCGGAGTCCGACCTGTGGTCGCTGGGCGTCCTGCTGTACGCGGCCGTCCAGGGCCACTCGCCGTTCCGCCAGGACACCCCGCTCAGCACTCTGCGGGCGATCGTCGACGAGGAGCTGCCGCCGCCCTGGCAGGCCGGCCCGCTCGCCCCCGTCATCGAGGGGCTGCTGCGCAAGGACCCGGCCGAGCGGATGCCGGCCGACCGGGCCGAGGAGGATCTGCGGCTCATCGCGGCGGGCGGCACCCCCGGCGCCTTCGGGGCGCCGACCGTCCCGTACACGCCGACGATCGCCGGCTACCCCGACGGGACGGCGCAGACCACGCCGACGCCGTACGGGACGGCGCCGACCACGCCCGCGACGACCACCACGACCGAGCCGGAGAAGCGCAACCGCAAGGCCGCCACCGTCCTGATCGCCGGCCTGGTCGTCCTCGCGCTGGCGCTGGCCGGTCTGACGTACGCGCTGCTCAACCGGGACAACGGCAACGGGAACGCGAGTGGCGCCGACACCCGTTCCGCGAGCACCACTTCGCCCGCGCCCACCACCACGAAACCGGCCGGCGGCGGGGCCGAGAGCCGTACGCCGAGCCCGAGCAGCAGCCGTACGACGTCGGCGCCGCAGTCCGTGCAGGTCACCCTCACGGGCGCGAACACCTCCTACTCCGGCAGCTGTCCGCCCGCCGGCGGCCAGGCGCCCGCCTTCACGGCGACGTTCACGGTGGGGAAGCTGCCCGCGGAGGTGAGCTACCGCTGGGTGTCGCAGGACGGCCAGGTGATGGACCAGGGGTGGCGGACCATGTCCTTCCCGGAGGGCGGTTCGAAGACCAAGCAGGACCGGGCCTTCGTGACGACCTACGACAGCACGGGGACGTTCCGCAACGCGATCAGTGTCGAGGTGCGCTCGCCGGTGCAGACGAAGTCCAACTCGGTCCCGTTCTCGGTGACCTGCGTGGCGGAGACCCCGACGGGCGGGGCCTCCTCCAGTGCGTCGCCGTCGCCGTGATCAGGCGGCGCTGGTCAGGACCGGCAGATAGCCGCCGGACTGGCCGGCCGCGGTCGGGTGGTAGGACTCGCCGATGTTCAGCCATTCGACGCTGTGCAGCCAGGAGCTGCCCGAGCAGATCTCGTGGCCGGTGAAGGTGGAGCGGACGTCACCGAAGGTGAACCCGTGGTCGGCGGCGGCCTTGGCGATGGCCGTGTCGAGGTAGTCGGCCGCGCCGTTGATCGCCTGCCGCTTGGTCTCGGACAGGCCGATGCAGGTGGTGCCGAGCTTGTAGAAGCGGGGGTAGCCGAGGACGACCACGTGGGCGTTCGGGGCCTTGGCGCTGATCGCGGAGTAGACGGTGTTCAGCTGTCCGGGGAGCGTCGAGTCGACGTACGCCTTCGCGGTGTTGATCCGGGACAGGCAGGTGCTGTCGGACTGGAGCACACAGGTCGTCATGACGTCGGAGAATCCGGCGTCGTTGCCGCCGATGCTGATGGAGACCAGGCCCGTGGCGGTGCTGAGCGGACCCAGCTGCCCGGACAGAACATCACCCGTACGGGCGCCCGAGCAGGCGGTGAAGTCGAACGTCGAGGGTGAGTGGGCCGCGGCCCAGAGGTAGGGGTAGGCCTTCGTGCTGCGCTTGCAGTCGCCGCTGGAGCTGGTGTAGCTGCCCGATCCGACCCCTGAGGAGTAGGAGTCGCCGAGGGCCACATAGCCGGTGGCCGCGGCGTCTTGGGACGCCTGCGCCGCGGTGGCCCCGGTGAGGGCCGCACCCGCGGCGAGGAGGATCGAGCTCACGAAGACGGCAATTCGGGAACGTCTCATGGAACCTCCCTTTAGCAGGATCTCTGCCATAACCGTCGTACCAACTACGCGTGTCGACGGGAAGTGTTCATGTCAAGACTTTCGGGCCAACTACCGTTCGAATCCGGACTTCTTCGGGACCGGCACCCCGGTTGCGGCTGGTTCAAGAATGGACAAGAACCGCCCTCTTGCCCCCTTCGGACCTTGACGGCCACCGACGGGCTGCGCGACTCTGAAGCCCGGCATCCGGCGCGTCGGGGGGCAAAGTCGCCAATGCAGACCATCCGTCTCAAGAGACCACCAACAGCGGGCTCGGAGCGGGCGCGGACAGGACCGGGGAGGGACCTGTCGCCACTGCTCGCGGGGGCCGCGACGGCCGTGGGGGGCTGCGGCGCGCTACTCGCGCTCGCCGGCTCGGACTCACCCCTGCGCGGCCCGTTCACCCTGTTCTTCCTGCTCGCCGCGCCCACCACGGCCATCGGGGCCGCGCTGCGCGGGCTGGAGCCTCTCGGTCGCGCGATCGGCGCGATCGGGGGTGCGATCGTCCTCGACATGCTCGTGGCGCAGGGCATGTTGGCCGTTCACCGATGGTCGGTGACCGGGGGAATCATCGCAGTGACCGTGATCAGTTTCTGTCTTTTGATGGGCTGTGTAACGGTCAAACCAACAAAAACGTGAGGCCTCGTTCCAGGCCTTGCCATAGGGGTTCAATCGTCAATACCGTCGTACATCTCACCCGCATCGGTCCATCACCAAGCGGCTCTAGGGGAGGGCTCAAGGACCGCGATGGATCCGGCGTGGGGCGCGGTAGGGGGGTGCCGTGCTCGGTGACCGCACTTGTGACCGAGTCGTGCCGCGAGACCGACTGCCGTTCCACGGCAGGCGGCCAGCTTTGCCAGCTCGCCTCGGCATGCACGGAGATCCATTTCGTCATGTCACAGGCATGAACCCCCCTTTCGAACCGGACACATAACCGGGCCGCCCAGGGGCGGGCGGTCCACCGGACGAGAGGGACCAGACTCATGAGTTCTGTTCTTCGGCCGGCGACCACGGGCCAGGATCCGTTAATTGCCAGCAAATACCGGCCGATCTCTTCTCACCTGGCCATCGCGCCACCGGTGAGCGTGGTGATTCCCGCCATGAATGAGGCGGAGAATCTCCCCTACGTGTTCAAGACACTTCCGGACTGGATACACGAAGTCGTTCTGGTGGACGGCAATTCGACGGACGACACCGTCGAAGTGGCCCGCGGCCTGTGGCCGGAGGTCAAGGTCGTCGAGCAGCGCGGCAAGGGCAAGGGCGACGCGCTGATCACCGGCTTCGAGGCCTGCACCGGCGACATCATCGTGATGGTCGACGCGGACGGCTCGGCGGACGGCAACGAGATCGTCAGCTACGTCTCCGCGCTGGTCTCCGGCGCCGACTTCGCCAAGGGATCCCGCTTCGCCAACGGCGGCGGCACCGACGACATGACGTTCATCCGCAAGCTCGGCAACTGGGCGCTGTGCACGATCGTCAACCGCAAGTTCGGCGCCCGCTACACGGATCTCTGCTACGGATACAACGCGTTCTGGCGGCACTGCCTGGACAAGATCTCCCTCGACTGCACCGGCTTCGAGATCGAGACCCTGATCAACATCCGCGTGGTCAAGGCCGGTCTGAAGGTGCAGGAGATCCCGAGCTACGAGTATCTGCGCATCCACGGCGCGAGCAACCTGCGGGCCGTGCGCGACGGGTTCCGGGTGCTCAAGGTCATCCTCAAGGAGCGGTCGAACCGGAAGGAGCTGCGCCGCCAGGAGCACCACTCGCCGATGCTCGAATCGGTTCCGCTCGACCCGGTCCCTCTCGACTCGGTCCAGGGAGAGGTGTCTTGAGCGGTCCCGACATCTCCGTCGTGATCTGCGTGTACACCGAGGACCGCTGGGAGGACATCCTCGCGGCGGTCTCCTCGGTGCGGGCGCAGTCGCACCCCGCACTGGAGACACTGCTGGCCGTCGACCACAATCCGGCGCTGCTGGACCGGCTGGCCAAGGAGTACAAGGAGGCGGACGACGTACGGGTGCTCGCCAACGCGGGCCCCCGCGGCCTGTCCGCGGGCCGCAACACCGGCATCGCGGCCTCCCGCGGCGAGGTGATCGCCTTCCTCGACGACGACGCCGTGGCCGAGCGGGACTGGCTGCGCCGCTTCGCCGAGGGCTACGCCGATCCGCGGGTGATGGCCGTCGGCGGCCGCACGATGCCGATCTGGGCGTCGGGCCGCCGTCCGGCCTGGTTCCCCGAGGAGTTCGACTGGGTGGTCGGCTGCACCTACAAGGGCCTGCCGCAGGGCCGGGTCCGGGTGCGCAACGTCCTCGGGGGCAACGCCTCCTTCCGCCGTACGGCGTTCGACGCGGCCGGCGGCTTCGCGACAGGCATCGGCCGCGACGGCGACAAGCGGCCGCTGGGCTGCGAGGAGACGGAGCTGTGCATCCGGCTCACCCGCGCCAGACCGGACGCGATCCTGCTGATCGACGACCGCGCGGTGATCCACCACCGGGTGCCCGAGGCGCGCGAGCACTTCGGGTACTTCCGCACCCGCGCCTACGCGGAGGGCCTGTCCAAGGCGCTGGTGGCGCGCAGTGTGGGCGCAGACAAGGGACTCGAGTCCGAGCGCCGGTACGCCACCCGGGTGCTGCCCGCCGGCGTGGTGCGGGGGCTGCGCGACGCCGCGCTGGTCCGCCCCGGGGGCGCGGGCCGTGCGGGCGCGATCGTCGCCGGGGTGCTCACCGCGGCCGGGGGGTACGTGGTGGGCACCGTCCGGGCGCGCCGTGGCGGGGCCACCTTCTCCGTCGTCGAGATCGAGGGGGGATCTCATGACTGAAGCACCGGTGCCGATCCTGATGTACCACTCCGTCGCCACCGCCCCGAACGACGCCACCCGCGGGCTGTCGGTGGCGCCCGAGGCGTTCGCCGAGCAGATGGCGTGCCTCGGGGACCGCGGGCTGACCCCGGTCAACACGGCGGATCTGGCGGCGAGTTGGCGCTCGGGGCGCCCGCTGCCGCCGCGGCCCGTGCTGATCACCTTCGACGACGGCTACGAGGGCGTGCACCGGCACGCCCTGCCCGTGCTCGCCAAGCACGGCTTCGCGTCGACGCTGTTCGTCTCCACCGGCTGGATCAAGGGCCCGCACGACATGGGCGGCGGCCTGGACACCATGCTGGACTGGGACCAGGTGCGCGAACTCGCCGCCGCCGACGTGGAGATCGGCGGGCACAGCCACACCCATCCGCAGCTCGACCAGCTCGACGACGACGCCCTGCGCCACGAGCTGATCCACTGCAAGGAGATCGTCGCCGACGAACTGGGCCGCGTCCCGGTCTCGTTCGCCTACCCGTACGGCTACTCCAGCCGCCGGGTGCGCGACGCCGTGCGCGAGACGGGGTACGCCCAGGCGCTCGCCGTCGGCAACGGCCTCGCCCGCCGCCGCCAGGGCCCGTACGCCGTGCAGCGGGTGACCGTGCGCCGCGCCACGGGCATCGAGGAGTTCGAGCGGCTGGTCGAGGGCCACGCGATCGCCCGCACCTTCGCCAGGGACCGCGTGCTCACCAAGGGGTACGCGATGGTCCGCAGAGCACGCCAGGTCCGCCGGAAGGCCATCCGTTCCCGTGTCTGACACGACGACCACGACCGAGGCGGCGTCGTCCGCGCCCGAGGCGCCCGAGCAGTCGGGGCGCCGCCTTCGCCTGCCCGGACTGGGCCGGAAAAAGGGCGGCAGCCAGCTGTTCCGCAACGCCTATGCCCTGATGCTGAACACCGGCATCTCCGCCGTGCTCGGCCTCGGCTTCTGGCTGGCCGCGGCCCGCTACTACTCCGAGGACGCGGTCGGCCAGGGCTCGGCCGCGATCGCCGCGATGAAGTTCCTCGCGGGCCTCACCGCGGTGACGTTGACCGGCGCCCTGGCCCGGTTCATCCCGGTCTCCGGGCGCACCACCGGGCGGCTGATCTTCCGTACGTACGCGGGCAGTTCGCTGGTCGTGGCAGTGGCGGCGGGGATCTTCCTGCTGACCCTGAACCTGTGGGGTCCGTCGTACCGCTTCCTGCACGGGCCGCTGAACGGCCTCGGGTTCATCGTCGCCGTCATGGCCTGGAACCTGCTCACTCTCCAGGACGGCGTGCTGACCGGGCTCAGAAGCGCGCCCTGGGTCCCGGTGGGCAACACCGTGTTCTCCGCGGTCAAGCTGGGGCTGCTGGTCGCGTTCGCCGTGGCGATCCCGGCCACCGGCGTCTTCGTCTCCTGGGTCGCCGCGATCGCCACCTCGGTGGTCCCGCTCGGCTGGCTGGTCTTCCGGCGCCTGGTGCCGCGGCACATCAAGGCGACCGAGGACCACGCGAAGCCGCCGCACCTCAGGGAGATCGGCAAGTTCCTGGCCGGCGACTACACGGGCTCGCTGTTCTCGCTGGCCGTCGTCTACCTGGTCCCGGTGATCATCGCCTCGCAGGTCAGCTCCAAGGACAACGCGTACTTCTACATCACCACCACGATCGGCGGCACGGTCAACCTGCTGGCCATCAACATGGGTGCCTCGCTGACCGTCGAGGGCTCGCACGACCCGGCCCGGCTGGCCGTCAACACCCGGGCCGCGCTGCGGCGGATGGCCCGGATCATGCTGCCGATCTGCGGGGTGCTGTTCATCGGGGCGCCGTGGATCCTGGGCGTCTTCGGCGCGGGCTACGCGGACGCGGCGACGCCGCTGCTGCGCTGGTTCGCGGTGGGGGCGCTGCTGCGGGTGGTCATGGAGACGTACTTCGCGGTGCTGCGCGCGCAGAGCCGCACCGGCGGACTCGCCTGGCTGCAGGGCCTGTTGTGCGTCCTGGTGCTCGGCCTGACGCTGCTGCTGCTCCCCCGCATGGGGCTGACCGGCGCCGGTGTCGCCGAGATCTCCTCGCTCGCGGTGATCGTCACGATCGCCGCGCCGAAGCTGTACCGGATCCTGCGCGCCGCCCCGGCCGACGTGCCCGAGCACGCGGCACCCGACGGCGACCTCGCCGACCTGGGGGCGCGCGAGGTGCCGGCCACGGACGCGCCGCGCCGGCGCGGGCCCGCCTGGGCGCTGGACTCCGACACCCTCGCGCTCGGCATCCACGTCGACTTCGACCATGTGGAGCGGCGGCCGGACGTGCGGCCGGGGCCCGGGACCCCGCCCACCGGGACACCGGTCCTGCCGGCGGACCACCGGCCCACCTGGGCGAAGAAGCCGGAGCTCGGCCTGCCGGTGGAGGAGCGGGAGCCGGGGTCCGAGGCGTCGCTGGGGCCCGCCGAGGTGGACGCCCCGTTCGGAGCGTCCTTCGGCGAGGACGTCGTACGGGAGGCGGAGGCCTCGCTCGTCCAGGAGGAGCCGGCCGAGGAGGTGCGCGAGCCCGAACCGCCCGCCCTCACCTGGCGCGAGCGCCTGCGGCCGAGCCGCCTCGGAGTCGTCCTGGGCTGTCTGCTGACCGCCGCGCTGCTCCTGTACTGGGTGCCCGCGCTGGGACTCGGCGAGGCCGACCTGGACGCGATGGGCGGGCTGGGCCTCGTCTCGGTCCTGCCGCTGCCGACGCTGATCGGGGCCGCGCTGCTGGTCGCGGTGTTCGCCTCGCTGCTGTGGACGGGACGGGAGCACAAGGCGCTGCTCCTGGTCACCCTGCTGGCGACGGTGATCTCGCTGCACGCGCTGCCCGCGGTGATCGAGACCGAGCCGCGCTTCCCGACCGCCTGGCAGCACCTGGGCTTCCTCGACTACATCGACCGCACCGGCTCCGCCGTGCCGGACCTGGACGCGCGCTGGAGCTGGCCGGGCTTCTTCGCGGTGGCCGCGTTCGTCGCGAAGGCGTGCGGGGTCACCGACCTCACCGAGGTCATCCGCTGGTGGCCGCTGACCATCCAGCTCCTCTACCTGGCACCGATGTTCCTGCTCGTACGCTCGATGCGGGCGAGCTGGCGGGCCAGGTGGACCGGCATCTGGATCTTCGTGCTCAGCGGCTGGGTGGGCCAGGACTACTTCTCACCGCAGGGCTTCACCTACCTCCTCTACCTGGCCTTCGTGGCGATCCTGCTGGTCTGGTTCCGCGAGCCGCGGATGCTGTGGACGAAGCGGCGGCCCGGCGAGGCGGAGGTCGAGCCGACGAGCCGGCGCCAGAAGGCCGCCCTGCTCGGGGTGCTGGTCGGCCTGTACGCGGCGAGCGTGCCGGCGCACCAGCTGACGCCGTTCATGATGCTGGGCGTGCTCGCGGTGCTCGTCCTCATCGGCCGGTCCGAACTGCGCGGTCTGCCCATCCTGTTCGGTGTCGTGGTCGCGGCCTGGCTGGGCTTCATGGCCGAGCCGTACTGGTCCGGGCACTTCAACGAGCTGTTCGGCGGCGTCGGCGGCGTCGGCAGCAACGTCTCCACCTCGGTCTCCGGCCGTATCCAGGGCGGCGACTCGACGCACAAGCTCGTCCTGTACACCCGGGTACTGCTGGCCGGCGCGGTGATGGCGTTCGCCTGCTGGGGCTGGTGGCGCCGGCGCGACCACAAGTACCGCGAGCGGTCGCTGCTGGTCCTGACGTTCGTCCCGTTCCTCGGCTTCGGCATGCAGTCCTACGGCGGCGAGATGGCGCTGCGCGTCTTCATGTTCGCCGTGCCGGGCGCGGCGCTGCTGGCCGGGCTCGCCCTGTTCCCGCGCACCGGCGTCACCGCCGAGGAGCGGGACAAGGACCGGGTGAGCCTCGCCCCGCTGGCCGCGCTCATGGCGGGACTGCTCCTGATGGGCGGCTTCCTGGTGGCCCGCTGGGGCAACGAGCCGTTCGAGCGGGTCCGGCCCGGCGAGGTCGCGGCCATGGACTACGTGTACGCCCACGACAAGCCGACCGTCCGCCTGCTGTGGCTCAGCAACGACACGGTCAACGACGTGACACCGGCGATGCCGTGGGGCGCGAAGGACATGGAGCGGGTGAACTACGTGCCCACGCTGGCCCCGGCCGACCCGGTGCTGGTGTCCAGCCTGGTCAAGGCGCTCAAGGACGCGGGTCCGAACTCGTACCTGATGATCAACGAGAGCCAGACGACCTACCTGCGGATGGACGTGGGCTACTCCGACACCTGGGAGCCCCGGCTGATCCAGAACCTGGACCGGCGGCCGGAGTTGGAGAAGGTCTACGTCAACGCGGACGCGACGATCTACGCCCTGGCGAAGCAGCCCGCGGGCAAGGTGCCCAAGCCGGATCCGGGGCCGATCGGGCCGCAGATCACCTGGACGCCGTGGTCGGTCGTCGGCGCCCTGGCGGCCCTCGCGCTGATCGTGCTGCTGACGGCACGCGAGGTCGCGCGGATCGCGTTCCGGCCGAGTGTGCGGCAACTGCGCTGGTTGCAGAGCAGTTACTGGTTCTCGCTGCCGCTGCTGGCGGTGTTCCTCGCCTCGCTGGTGCAGCGGTTCCTCACCATGAAGTGAGGCCGCGGTCCGTGAAGTGGGGGGGGAGGGCGGGGAGGCGGGGGGGGGGCATCTGTTCGGCTCCGTCTTGGACCACCTTTCTCCTCATCTGGTATTGGCCTGCCGGCTCCTGTTGGGGGGACGCGGGAAAG
>NZ_JBHVGU010000006.1:0-89994 GCF_042800575.1 Streptomyces sp. NPDC057616 | reverse complement strand
CTTTCCCTGCTGTGTTTCTCTCCTCCCTTCTCTCCTCCCCCCCTCCCCCACCCCACACCCCCCCCCCCACCCACTCACCCCCCCCCCCCCCCTCCTCCCCCCCCCCACTTCACTTCGTACGCCTGCATCTCGAACCGCTTGCCGTCGACCTTGGCGCTGATCGACCGGTCCAGGGTGTTGACCACCAGGACGGTCCGGTCGGTGGCGAGCACGCGGACGTTGGGCACGTCGTCCGCGGCGACGGACACGCGCGCGTACCGGGTGCCGGGCGGGAACGCCTGGTGGAAGCGGGAGACCAGGTCGAACATGGGCAGCTTCCGGCCGCCGTCCGAGCGGTCGGTGGGCGTCCACAGGCAGCCGGCGCAGCCGTCGCCCTTCTCGTCCTCCGGGTTCCAGTAGAAGCCGGAGGAGGCGCCGCCCTTGACCATGGCGATCATCCCCGCGGCCTGGACGGCGACGCGGCGGGTCTCCGACCAGCCCGTGCGCTCGTCCTGGCCGTCGGCGGGTTCGACGTAGTACTCCGACCACCACAGCGGCAGGTTGCCGGTCTGCCGGCGCACCCAGGTGCCGACGGCGGTGAACTTGTCGGTCGCCGCGAACTCGTCGGGCAGCGTCTCGTCGTCGTTGGTGTAGCTGGAGCCGTCCACGACGACGAAGTCGGCGCCCGCCTTGTTCCTGTTCCAGTAGTCGAAGGCGTCCAGGACGCGCTGGTCCATGGCGCCCCAGGGCCCCTTGAAGGTCGCGGAGGCCTCGTCCGCGCGCGGGTCGACGCTGTCCATGACCAGGTACGGCCCGCCGACCATGATCTTCTTGTCGACCTTCTTCAGGGCCTTGTAGACCAGGTTGTAGAGCTTGGTGTAACCCTCGTAGTCCCAGCGGCCCTTGGCGTCGTTCCAGAAGCCCTTGAACTCGTTCCAGACGATGAAGTGGCGTACGTCCGGGTAGCGCTTGGCAACGGTCGCGGCGAGCGCGGCGAAGTCGGCGTAGTGCTGCGGCTCGGGAGCCGTCTCCAGCGCGGACTGGCTCCAGTTCGTGTTGTCGACGCCGGCCTTGCCGCCCTTCATCCAGTCCGGGGAGCAGCACAGCGTGACGACCGGGGTCCCGCCGGACTTGCGGATGAAGTCGATACGGCGGTCCATCGCGCCGAAGTCGTAACGCCCCTTCACCGGCTCGGGGTTGTCGGCGCCCCAGCCCATGATCGCCTGGTCCTGGGGCATGCCCCCGGCGCCGGAGATCAGCTGCTCCACCCGGTCGGTGGCGGCCGGGTCGCCCTCGTCGGCGCTGTACTGGGTGTGCGTGAAGCCCCAGCCCACCTCGGGCTTGTCCTGGTCCGGCGGGGTCACCGGGGTGCCGTGCACCGAGTCGCCGTTGCGCGAGGTGCCCGCCGTGCTTCCGCCGCCGCCCGGCAGCGTGTTGATGAGGGTCACGATCAGCGCCAGCGCTGCCACGCCCACCCCGAGCAGCGCGGTGAGCCGCCACCGCCGTGCCCCCGAAGTCCACTCATGACGTCCCATCGAGGGCAACAGTAACCGTGTAGCCGCCAGGTAGGGCAGATGTTGTGAATGCACAGGTCTGTAACAGGCCGGACGGGACGGGCAGGCGGCCGAATCGGAACCATCCGGCATGGGGGACACGGCCGACACACCGGACGCACGGCGGAAACCGGGTGCATGCGGCGTCCTCGTGACGGATCATGGACGGCATGTCTGCGCACCCGCACGAAGCTCTGCCGATCCGGCTCAACGTCGACGACAGCGACTCGCCGTCCGACGTCGTCGACGCGCTGTTCCTCGGCCGGTTCGCGACGGGCGAGCAGCCGTACTCGCACGCGGCGAACATCGACCGCGTCCGGTCGGGTGCGACGCTCCTGCCACCGGGCGCGCGCGTGCTGCGCGTGGCCCGCGACGACGACCGCAGCGCCACGCTCGCGGAAGGCGACGGCTGGACGCTGCTGGTCTCCCGCTGGAACCGCGGCGCGGACGTCACGGTGACGGCGACCAGCGAGGAGCTGGCGCAGAAGGTCCTCGACCAGGCCACGGACGGCGCGGCGGACGAGCCCGAACCCCAGCCGGAGAACGTGACGATGGGCTTCTGGTACGTCTCCCCGCGGCGCGGCCCGCACCGCACCACCCGGCAGATCTCCGCGGGCACCTGGGACGAGGTGCGGGAGAACTACACCGCGCCGGTGGCCGAGGCGATGGACCGCCTGATGAAGACGACACCGGAGGACATCGCGGGCCGGCTGCTCCTGCTGCACGGCCCGCCCGGCACCGGCAAGACCTCGGCGCTGCGCACCCTCGCCCGCTCCTGGCGGGACTGGTGCCAGGTGGACTGCGTGCTCGACCCGGAGCGGCTGTTCTCCGACGTCGGCTATCTGATGGACATCGCCATCGGCGAGGAGGACGGCACGGGCAAGGGCCGCTGGCGGCTGCTGCTCCTGGAGGACTGCGACGAGCTGATCCGCGGCGAGGCCAAGCACACGGCCGGTCAGGCCCTGTCCCGGCTGCTCAACCTGACCGACGGCCTGCTGGGCCAGGGGCGCAACGTCCTGGTGGGGGTGACGACCAACGAGGACCTGGAGCGCCTGCACCCGGCCGTGGTCCGCCCCGGACGCTGCCTGGCCCGTATCGAGGTGGGGCAGCTGACCCGCCGTGAGGCGGTGAACTGGCTGGGCACCGAGGAGGGCGTGGGCCGCGAGGGCGCCACGCTGGCGGAGCTGTACGCACTGCGCCGGGGCACGTCCCCGACGGCACTCCCGGAGCCCCGGGACGGGGCGGACGCGGGGCTGTACCTGTAGTGCTTTGATGGAGACATGACCCTGTTCGTCGGGACGTCGGGGTGGCAGTACAAGGACTGGCGGGGGGTCTTCTATCCGGACCGGTGCCCGCAGCGGCTGTGGCTCGAGGAGTACACGGAGCACTTCGCCACGGTGGAGATCAACAACGCGTTCTACCGCCTGCCGACCCGGGAGAACTTCGAGGCCTGGCGGGACCGGGTGCCGCGGGACTTCGTGGTGGCGGTCAAGGTCAGCCGGTATCTGACCCACATCAGAAGGCTGCGCGAGCCGCGGGAGCCGGTCGAGCGCCTGATGAGCCACGCGGCCGGCCTCGGCGACCGGCTGGGCCCGCTGCTCCTCCAGCTCCCGCCGACGCTGAAGGCGGACGCGGGACTGCTCGACGCATGCCTGGCCTGCTTCCCGTCCGGTACGCGGGTCGCGGTCGAGCCGCGGCACGACTCCTGGTGGACGGAGGAGATCCGCGCTGTCCTCCGGGCCCATGAGGCGGCCCTGTGCTGGGCCGATGTGCGGGCCCGGCCGAGGAGCCCGCTGTGGCGCACCACCGACTGGGGCTACGTGCGCTTCCACGAGGGCCGCGCGCAGGCCTGGCCGCGCTACGGGCGCCAGGCCCTGCGGACGTGGGTGGAGCGGATCGCGGAGACCTGGGGTCCCGGCGAGGACGTGTACGCGTACTTCAACAACGATCCGAACGGGGCGGCGGTGGAGGACGCGAAGACCTTCGCGAGGGCGGCGCACGCGGCGGACCTGGAGGTCACCCGCGCACGATGACGCCCGCTCCCGCCGTTCGTCCGGCCCTGCCCCTCGCTCGTCGCACTCCCCGTTCGCTCAGTCCCCGCCGTAGACCGCCCGCAGGGCGTCCCGCACGGCGGTGAGCGCGGCTTCCTGGTCCAGGCCCAGCCGCCGGACCCGCTCGACGTAGGCCTGCGCGGCCGAGGCCACCTCACGCTCGGCCGCGGAGCCCGCGGCGGCGACGTACGTGCCGTTGCGCCCCCGGGTCTCGATCACCCCGTCGCCCTCCAGCGCGCGGTAGGCCTTGGCGACCGTGTTCGCCGCGAGGCCGAGCGACTCGGCGAGCCCACGCACGGTCGGCAGCCGGTAGCCCACCGGCAGCACGCCCGACCGCGCCTGCTCGGAGATCTGCGCCCGCACCTGCTCGTACGGCGCGGCACTGTCGTCGATGTGGATCTTCAAGGTCACGCTGCCGATTCTCCCGCACCCGCCGGAAAATGAGAGGCGCAGGGGCGTGTCCCCCCGTAGCGTGCGCGCACATGACTGTGATCGTGCGCGACCTGCGCCCCGAGGACCGGTCCGACGTCGAGGCCTTCGCCCGGGTACGGCACCTCGCCCTCCCGTACATCCTGTGGACCGCGGACGCCGTCCTGCACCGTCTCGCCCACACCCACCCCGACGCGCGCTTCCGGTCGCTCGTGGCGGAGGAGGACGGCGAGGTGATCGGCACGGCCCAGGTCCAACTGGCGCACGACAGCCCGGAACCGGGCCAGGGGATGCTCAACATCTACGTCCACCCGGACCGGACCCGCCGCGGCGCCGGCGACCTGCTGGTCCGCACCGCCGAGGAGCACCTCACCGCGCACGGCGCGACGAAGCTGTTCGCCTGGGTGCTGGACGAGCCGGCCAACCGGGCCTTCGCCGAGCGGCACGGCTACGGCGCCAGCCGCTCCGCCCACTTCCTCCGTCTCGACCTGGCCGGGGGCGCGCTGCCGCCGCTCCAGTCCCCGCCGCCCGGTGTGGAGTTGCGCTCGGCGGCCGACCTCGCGGACGACCCGCGCCCGCTGTTCGAGCTGGACGCGGAGACCACGCAGGACGAACCGAGCGACGTGGACACCGAGTTCTCCGACTACGAGAACTGGATCGCGGAGAACTGGCGGCACCCGCTGCTCGACCGGGAGCTGACCACCGTCGCCTTCGCCGAGGGCCGCCCGGCCGCGTTCAGCGTGGCGTACACGGACGCCCCGACCGGCCGCTACGTCACCGCCATGACCGGCACCGCCCGTGCCTTCCGCGGCCGGGGCCTGGCGAAGCTCGCCAAGAACGACTCCCTGCACCGTGCCCGCGCCGCCGGCTACACCCAGGCGCTCACGGGCAACGACGTGGGCAACGACCCGATGCTCGCGATCAACAAGTGGTTCGGGTACGAGATCTGCGCGACGGAGGTGCGGTATGTCCGTGAACTCGGCTGAGCGAGGCGCCCTGCTGGACGTCGTCCTCGTCAAGGCGGGCCGTACGAAGATCCGTTACGCCGCGGAGCTGCTCGGCGACGACGGCACGCACATCGCTGTCCGGGCCCCCTGGGCGGGCGAGGGCGTGCGCGACTTCGGGTTCGTGCGCTTCGAGAAGGGCGACGTCTTCACGGAGCACTACTGGCGGGACCGCTGGTACTCGGTGAAGGAGGTACGCGACTCCGCGGGCGTGCGCAAGGGCTGGTACTGCGACATCACCCGCCCCGCGGTGCGCTCCGGCACCGAGCTGGTCGTCGAGGACCTCGACCTGGACCTGTGGCGCTCGGCCGACGGCCGCGAGGTGCGCCGCCTGGACGAGGACGAGTTCGCGGCGAGCGGCCTGGCGGAGACGGACCCGGAGGCCGCCGCGGCGGCGGTGGCCGCGCTGGACGCGCTGGAGGCGCTGGCGCGCGGCGGTGACTTCGGGGCGCTGGTGCGCTGAGCGCCACCCGGACGCGGTGCGGGCGCCCGGCCGGACCGGCCGGGCTCACACCACGGCCACCACCGCATACCGCTCGTCCGCCACGTCCTTGCCCCACAGCGCCGTCTGATCGGACAGCCGCACCACCCGCACCTCGCCCGTGACGAGCGGGGCGAGGAGACCGGTCAGGACGTCGGCCGGTATGCCCACCGGCGCGGCCGTGCCCCAGACGCCCTCGACCAGGACGAGCCGGCCTCCCGGCCGCAGCAGCCCGCGCCAGTGCCGCAGGGCGCGGCCGGGAGCGGGCAGGGTCCACAGCACGTGCCGTACGAGCACGACGTCGAAGCGCTGCTCCCCCACCGGCGGTGCCGCCGCGTCACCGACGAGGAACACGGCGTCACGGCCGGCCAGCTTGGCTCTGGCGCGGCCGACCATCGCCGCGGACGCGTCCACGCCGGTCACGTGGTGCCCCTGCTCGGCCGCGAGGAGTGACAGACTGCCCGTGCCGCAGCCGAGATCGAGGACGTCGCTCGCCCGCTCGGGCAGCCAGGAGGCGAGCCGTCCGGCCCAGGCCCGCCGCACCTCCGGATCGCGCAGTCCGTGGTCCGGCTCGTCGTCGAAGGAGGCGGCCTGCGCGTCCCAGTCGACGTCCGCGCCGGTCAGGCCCCCGTTGTCATCCGTCATGCGCCCAAGAGTGACACCCGCCACTGACAGTCGAATGGTGACAGCGGCCACAGACAGACCCGGACCGATGAGTCACCCTCCCGTCAAGGGTCTACCTCCGTGAGAACGCGGAACTCGGTGGGCACTGAAGGAGGCAGCCATGCGCCGGACCACTGTGCAGAAGCCCCTGAAGAAGACGGACTCGCGCAGGGTCCGCGACGAGGCCGACGAGCGTCCTTCCGGACGTCCGGAGGTGCGCCGAGACATCGCGCGAACATGGTGGCCCGACGGCTGACGCCGGTCAGTCCAGCCGTTTGCGGTAGTGGATGCGGTCGTAGGGACCGTCCACACGCTGTTCCACGGCCTCGTAGCCGTACTTCGGATAGATCTTCCGGTTCTCCCACATCATCGCGTTGGTGTAGAGCCTGACCTCGGGCAGACCGAGCGCACGCGCGCGTGCGTCCACGAACAGCAGCAGCCGCCGTCCCACTCCCCTGCCGTGCGCGTCGGGGTGGACGGCGATGCTGTCGAGGAACAGATGGTCGTCGTGCTCCTCGAGCACCACGAGCCCGATGACGGGGTCCCCCGTCACGAACACCTTCCCCGCGGCCACGTTCGCCGCGTGGTCCGCCTCCATCGGCACCGGAACCACGCCGATGCGCTCGATGTAGGGGTGGTACGCGGCGTCGGTCACGGCCTTCACGGCCGCCACGTCGGCGGCGACGGCCGGCCGGATCTCGTCGTCTCCCATGCCGCGCACGCTATTACCTGATCCCAGTCTGAGCACTCCCTTAACGCGACCATAAGGATCTCCATCACCCGCCTCCAGCAGGCGATTTCACGCGTTCTCGGGGCTAGTTTCTGATCGCACCCCCACGGGATCCGCCCCGCTCGGGACCCGCCCGTCCGGGTCTCCCGTCCGCGGGATCGACCCCACGCATCTGGACCGTTCCGAGGAGATTCCGCATGCCCGCACGCCGCCGCAAGGTCGCCACGCTCGCCGTCCTCGGCGCCGCCCCGCTCGCCCTGACCGCGCTCGCCGCCGCCCCGGCGTCGGCGCACGGCACGATGGGCGACCCGGTCAGCCGGGTCTCGCAGTGCTACGCGGAGAACCCGGAGAGCCCCAGGTCCGCCGCGTGCAAGGCGGCGGTCGCGGCCGGCGGCACCCAGGCGCTCTACGACTGGAACGGCATCCGCATCGGGGACGCCGCCGGGCAGCACCGGAAGCTGATCCCGGACGGCAAGCTGTGCAGCGCGAACAACGAGGAGTTCAAGGGCCTCGACCTGGCCCGCGCCGACTGGCCCGCGACGAGCGTGCAGAGCGGCGCGTACACCTTCAAGTACCGTGTGACCGCTCCCCACAAGGGCACCTTCACGGTGTACCTGACCAAGGCGGGCTACGACCCGGCGAAGCCGCTGGCCTGGTCGGACCTGGACCTGGAGCACCCGGTGGCGACGGCCACCGACCCGGTCGCCTCGGGCGGCTTCTACACCTTCTCCGGCACGCTCCCCCAGCGCTCGGGCAAGCAGCTGCTGTATGCGATCTGGCAGCGCTCGGACAGCCCCGAGGCCTTCTACTCCTGCTCGGACGTCACCTTCGGCGGCGCCACCGCGAGCGGCGGCGGCGGAAACACCGGCAGCAGCGGGAACACCGGCACCAGCGGCAACGGCAGTGCTACGGCGGCCGGTTCGACGCCGGCTCCGACCGCCTCGGCGCCCTCCGACGCGCAGATCGCGGCGGGTGCGGACAGGTCGAGGGTCGAGCACCACGGCCACGGCGACCAGGACGCTTCCACGTCGGCCGAGCCCCGGATCACCGCCGAGGCGGCCGCCGTCGACGAGCCGACGGTGGCCGGTGCCTCGCAGAACCTCGCCGAGACCGGGGGCAGCGGCAGCACCCCGTACCTCGCCATGGGCGGAGCGGCCGCCCTGGCCCTCGGCGCGGCGGCCCTGTTCGCCTCCGTCCGCAGGCGCGCGACCGGCGCCGGGCGGCACGGCCGGCCGTAGCGGCCCCACGGGGGGCGGGGCCTGTCCGGCGGCTCAGGTCGGACAGGCCCCGAAGTGTGCGTCAGCTCAGCACCGACGCGCAGGTGGTCGTGGTGGCATGGGCCGGGTCGAGCGCGTTGGCCACCTCGTGGAAGGCGATCCGGTCGGTGAGACCGATCAGGACGTGCTCCGAGAGGTCGAGCGAACACAGGTTCTGGATCAGGACGTTGTGCACGTCGGAACCGCTCAGGAACTGGCTGCTGTACGGCGTGACCACCTCGTCGTGCTTGGTGGCGATGACCGTGTAGTGGACGCCGGGGACGGTGTCGCCGCCGGCGTTGAGCTTGGTGAGGAAGGCGGACCCGGCCATCTGGTCGGCCAGGCCGGGCGTGTTCTTGGACAACAGGTCGGCGGCGCCCGGGAAGTACGGGAGCAGGTTGGTCAGGCCGTCCAGGTCGGTGCCGTGGTTGTCGGGCGCGATGCCGACGAGGGCGTTCACCTTGGCGGCTCCGCCGAGGAACTTGAGGTAGTAGCGGGGCATCATGCCGCCCTGGGAGTGGCCGACGACGTCGGCCTTTGCGGCGCCGGTCGCGGTCAGCACCTTGTCGACGTAGGCGGAGAGCTGCTCGGCCGACTTGTCGATGGGGCCGAGGCCGTAGAAGACGGGGACACCCGACAGCTGGCCGTAGTCCATGGAGAAGACGCAGTAGCCGCGGTTCTCCAAGTAGGGGGCGAGGGCGAGCCAGTTGTCGACGGAGTTGCCGAAGGTGCCGTGGACCAGGACCACGGGACGCGGATGAGCGGTCGAGGGCTTGCAGGAGTAGTCGTTCCAGCCGGAGCTCGGAGCGGAGGAGGCCTGGGCGACGGTGGCGGCGGGGACGACGGCGACCGAGGCTGTCAGCAACAGGGCGGCGAGAGGTCTGAGCAGTCGTTTCCAGGGCAGCATCGTGTGATCTCCTTGCGGCTCAAGGGAGTTGCGATGGCCTTACGCCCTGTGATCCGGATCACGAAGGATGCTGTTCACCCGTCAAGTTACGGGCGAGTAGTGCAAGTGTGAAGTTACGCGTCGGTAAAAACTTCCAGTGATAACCGACTCGCCGGTAGCCCCTGACACACCGTCACCAGGCGGGCCTGATGGGGCCATAGGGCGCAATCCGCGTCAACTGGTCGCGCAGAGCCCGCACTTGCCCCTCCCCGAGCAGGCGCGCCCACGCCTGCACCACCTCCGCGGCGGCCTCCTCCGCGGCCCGGGTGCACGCCCACCCCCGCTCGGTCAGCATCACCAGACGTGCCCTCGCGTCGTCGGGGTGCGACCGCCGCTCGGCGTACCCCTTGCGCACGATCTCGTCGACGAGCTGGCTCGCGGCCTGCTTGGTCACCCCGAGATGCGCGGCCAGCTCGGTCACGGTCGCGCCGTCCGGGGCGAGCCGGGTGAAGGCGAACCCGTGCGCGGGCCGGATCCCCTCGAAGCCGCGCGCGACCACCCCCTCGTGGATGCGCTGGGTGAGCTCGCCGGCGACGGCGAGCAGGGCGGCGGACAGGGCCATGGCCTCGGAGTTCTGCACGGAGGCATTGAAACACCCTTGACGTGTTGGTCAAGCAGCTTGACCATAGAGACAGATGGTCAAGCTACTTGACCATCTGCCCGTCTCCCGTCACCGAAAGGCAGCCATGCCCGTCATCCGCACGTCCGAAGCCGTCACCCACGAGATCCACGGCGCCCGCTTCGTCTCGTACGCCACCCCGCTCACCGGCAGCAAGGAGCTCTGCGCCTGGCGCGGCGAGATCCCGCCCGGCACCAGGGCCCCCGAGCACACCGTCAGCCGCGAGGAGATCTTCCACCTGCTCATCGGCGAACTGCTCATCACCCTCGACGGCCGCACCGACCGCATCACCGCGGGCGACACGGTCGTCGTCAACCCGGGCGCGACCCTGGTAGTCCAGAACCCCACCGACCAGACGGCGATCTCCTGGGTCACGACGTCCATCGGCCTGGAGGCGGAGCTGGCCGACGGCACCCGGATCACCCCGCCCTGGGCCAACTGAGCGCTACGCCACCATCGCCCCCGGCATCACCGCGCGCGGCCCGAACTTCGCCCGCACGCGGTCCGTCACCTCCTCGATGCGGCGGACCTTCTCGTCCACCGGGTCGAAGGTGAGCTGGTAGGAGGACTGTTCGGCGGACGCGAGGGACTCGGCGCGCAGGACCAGGGCCCGGACCCGGGCACGCTGGAGGCCGAGGCTCTCGTACATCTCGTACGCCGTCCTGGTCAGGGCGGCGGAATGGGCGGTGGGTTCCTTCAGGGTGCGCGTGCGGGTCGTGGAGGTGCGGTCGGCATAGCGCACGGTGAGGCTGAGCGCGCCGCAGACCTTGTCGAGGGCGCGCAGCCGGGCGCCCAGTTCCTCGGCGGCGGACAGCAGTGCGCGGCGGTGCCGTTCCGGGGACAACTCGTCCCGGGTGAAGGGGCGTTCGGCGGCGAGCGAACGCGAGACGGCGTTGGGGACGACCCGGCCGCGGTCGACGCCGCCGGCCTTCTCGTGCAGGTCGCGGGCCGCCTTCGCACCGATCAGGCGCTGGAGCGTGGCGAGCGGTGCTGCGGCGACCCGGCCCAGCGTGTCGAGGCCGTAGTCGCCGAGGGTGCGCGCGGTGGCGGTGCCGACGCCGGGCAGGGCGGTGACCGGCCGGTCCGCGAGGAACTCCGCGATGCCGTCGGGGTCTTCGGGCACCGCGCGCGTCAGCCCCGGCCGGGCGTCGCACAGTGCCACGCGGGCCAGCATCGGGCCCGGACCGGCGCCGATCACGCAGTCCACGCCGTACAGGGCCAGGGCGCGCACCCGGATCACCGCCGCCAGTTCGACCGCGCTGCGCCCGAAGTACCGTTCGGCGCCGCGCAGATCGGCGAGCGCCCCGTCCGGCGGCAGCGCCTCGACGACCGGCGTGAACTCCTCCAGGAGTCCGAGCAGCCCCGGCAGGGCCGCCTCGCCCGCCGGGGCGGGCTGGAAACGTACGCACAGAATGGTCATCCCGCACTCCCCGGGCTCTGGTGCCACAACTTCCGTACTCGTGACGGCTCTTGACCGGCCGGTCGCAGATCGGCCCATGGATTCATTTCGTAGCCGGTGGGCATCTGGATTCGCCGTCCGCGTGCCGGATCGCCGCCCGTCCCCTCCGGCACGGGTTCCGCCAGCCGCGCCGCCACCTCGTCGAGGCCGCCCTCGGTGCGCAGTTCGACCAGTTCCGCGAGGTTCCACGCGGCGGAGCCCACCACGCTGAGGCTGCGCGGGCCGCGCCGCTGCACCACTCCGCGCACCAGCAGCAGCCAGGAGTGGAAGACGGTGTGGGCGCAGGCGTCGTGCGAGTCGTCGAAGAAGGCGAGGTCGACCAGGCCCGTGCCGTCGTCCAGGGTGGAGAAGATGACCCGCTTTCCGGAGCGGATCGGCGGGGTCTGGGTCGCCGCCTTGGCGCCCGCGACCAGCACCGTCTCGCCGTGCCGGGCCTCGCGCAGCCGGCGCGCGGAGACCACGCCCAGCTCGTCGAGGAAGGCCCGGTGGTCATCCATGAGGTTGCGGGAGGCGTCCATCGACAGCACCCCCAGCTCGGCGCTCAGCTTCTCCGCCTCGGACAGGTCCGGCAGTCCGGCCGGCGCCGTCCTCCGCCCGCCCGCCAGCGGCAGCTGGCCTCCGCCCGCGCCCCGGGCGCCCCGGTGGAGCTCGGTCAAGTGCAGTTGCAGATCACGGCGGTTGGCACCGAAGGCGTCCAACGCGCCGACCTGCGCGAGTCGTTGGGCGAGCGGCCGGCTCGGGCGGGCGCGCTCCCAGAAGTCCAGCAGTGAGGCGTACGGCTGACCGTCCGCGATCCGCGCCGCCTCCGCCTCGCTGATGCCGTGCACGTCGGAGAGGGCCAGCCGCAGCCCCCATCGCGCCGGTGATTCAGACACCAGTTCGATAGAGTGTGCGACCGCCGACCGGTTCACGTCCAGCGGCAGCACCGGCACCCCGCGCCGGCGCGCGTCCGCCAGCAGCAGCCGCTTGGGGTACATCCCGGGGTCGTGCGTGAGCAGGCCAGCGTAGAAGGCGGCCGGATGGTGCGCCTTCAGCCAGGCGGACTGGTACGTCGGCACGGCGAAGGCGACCGCGTGCGCCTTGCAGAAGCCGTAGCTGCCGAAGGCCTCGACGATCTCCCAGGTGCGCCGAATCGTTTCTGCGTCATAGCCCCCGGCCGCCGCGTGCTGCGCGAACCACACCTTGATCCGGCCCTGCGACTCCGGGTCGGACAGCCCGCGCCGCACCCGGTCCGCCTCGCCGCGCCCGCAGCCGGTCATGGCGGCGACGATGTCGATGATCTGCTCGTGGAAGACGACGACCCCGTACGTCCCCTTCAGCGGCTCCTCCAGATCCGGGTGCGGATAGCGGACCGGCGCCCGGCCGTGCCGCGCCTCGATGAACGGCCGCACCATGTCGGCCGCGACCGGGCCGGGCCGGAAGAGCGAGATGTCGACGACCAGGTCGTGGAAGGTGGCCGCCTGCAGCCGTCCCACCAGGTCCCGCTGGCCCGGCGACTCGATCTGGAAGCAGCCCAGCGTCTCGGTGGAGCGGATGAGTTGATACGTCGCCGGGTCCCCGTCCTCCAGTGCGTCCAGGTCGACCCGCTCCCCCGTCGCCCGCTCCACCTCGGCGACCGCGTGCGCCATCGCCGACTGCATCCGCACGCCGAGCACGTCGAGCTTGAGCAGCCCGAGGTCCTCCACGTCCTCCTTGTCGAACTGCGACATGGGCAGCCCCTCGCCGCTGGTCGGCACGACCGGCGTACGGGAGAGGAGGGAGGCGTCGGACAGGAGCACTCCGCAGGGGTGCATGGCGACTCCGCGCGGCAGGGCGTCGAGCGCCTCGACCAGTTCCCACAGCCGCCCGTAGCGCTGCTTCTCCCCTGCCAGCGCCTTGAGTTCGGGCAGCTCGTCGAGGGCCGCGCGGGCGTCGCGGGCACGAATGTGCGGGAAGGACTTGGCGACGCGGTCGATCTCGGCCGGGTCCATGGACAGGGCCGCGCCGACGTCACGGATCGCGTGCCGCACCCGGTAGGTCTCCGGCATCGCGACGGTCGAGACCCGCTCCTCGCCGAACCGGTCGATGATCGCGCGGTAGACCTCCAGACGGCGCGCGGACTCCACGTCGATGTCGATGTCGGGGAGCACCACGCGCTCCTTGGACAGGAACCGCTCCATCAGCAGCCCGTGCTCGACCGGATCGGCGTTGGCGATGCCCAGGAGGTGGTTGACCAAGGAGCCCGCGCCGGAGCCCCGCGCGGCCACCCGGATGCCCATGTCCCGTACGTCGTCCACCACTTGAGCGACCGTCAGAAAGTAGGAGGCGAAGCCGTGGTGGGCGATGATGTCCAGCTCGTGGTGCATCCGCTCCCAGTAGGCGCGCCTGCCGGAGTAACCGTGCCGCACCATCCCGGCCGCCGCCCGGGAGGCCAGCGCGCGCTGGGCGGTGCGGCGGCCTGCGCCGACCAGGTGCGCCTCGGGGAAGTGGACGGCGCCCATGCCGAGGTCGTCCTCGGGGTCCACCAGGCACTCCGCGGCCGTCGCCTGCGTCTGCTCCAGCAGCCGGTCGGCGGTGTCGCGCCGGTAGCCCGCGGCCTCCACGATCCGCTCGGCCGCGTGCCGCATGGCGCCCGCGTCCTTGAGCCAGGCCTCTCCCGAGTCCAGTTCCTTCGCCGGGTCGACCGGAACCAGCCGGCGGGCCGCGTCCAGGACGTCGGCGACCGGGCCGAGGCCCGGGTCGGCGTAGCGGACGGCGTTGCTCAGCACCGGCCGGACGTGCTGCTCGGCGGCGAAGCCGACGGTGCGGGCGGCCAGGCGCAGGGAGCCGGCGCCGGTGCCCTGGCGGCCGTGCCAGACGACCTCCAGGCGCAGGGCGTCGCCGTAGATCTCGCGCCAGGGCGCGAGGAGCTTCGCGGCCCGGTCCGGACGCCCCGCGGCCAGCGCGAGGCCGACGTCGGAGGCGGGGCCGAGCAGGACGGTCAGACCGTAGGCGCGGTTGCCGGCCCAGGGCAGCAGGGGCGGGCCCTCGCCGCCGTGGGCCGCGCTGACCAGCCGGCACAGATCGGCCCAGCCGCGGGCGCCGTCCCGGGCGAGGAAGGTGGCGCGGGGCGCCGACTCGTCGACGAAGACGCCGCCGCGCACGGGGGTGCGGCGCCTTTCCCGTCGTACGGCGTCGTCCTCCCGCGTCCGCGCGGGCCGCTCCACCGCGAGGTCGACACCGAACAGCGGGCGGACGCCCGCCTTCGCGCAGGCCTTGATGAAGCGGACCGCGCCGGCGAGGGTGTCGCGGTCGGTGAGTGCGAGGGCGTCCATGCCCCGCTCGGAGGCGCGCTCCGCCAGCCGCTCCGGGTGCGAGGCGCCGTAGCGCAGGGAGAACCCGGAGACGGTGTGCAGATGGGTGAAGCCTGGCACCCGCACCTCCTGCTGTCGAACATCTGTTCCCGACTGCCCCACCCCCACCATAGACCAAAATTCGAATGCATGTACGACAACCGTTCGGCCCCTTCCCACCTGCGGAAACGACCGCCGCCTCGGACCGTGGGGACATGACACAGAGGACCTTTCTCGCCGAGGCGCGGGACGCGGTCAGCCCGCGCGCCACACTGCTGGTCATCGGCGTGATCGCCCTCCAGCTGCTGTTCATCGCCTCCTACGTGGGCGCGCTGCACAGCCCCGCGCCCAAGGACGTGCCCTTCGGGGTGGTGGCGCCGGCGGGCGCGGCGCAGCAGGCGGTGACCCGGCTGGAGCGGCTGCCCGGCACCCCGCTGGACCCGCGGGTGGTCGCCGACGAGGCCACGGCCCGGCAGCAGATCCTGGACCGGGACATCGACGGCGCGCTGCTGATCGACCCGGCCCGCACCACCGACACGCTGCTGGTCGCGAGCGGCGGCGGTACGGTCCTCGCGAACACGCTGGAGAAGTACCTCACCGTGCTGGAGGCCTCCCAGCAGCGGGCCCTGCGGACCGTCGACGTGGCACCGGCCTCGTCCGAGGACTTCGACGGGCTGTCGTCCTTCTATCTGGTCGTGGGCTGGTGCGTGGGCGGCTATCTGTGCGCCTCGATCCTGGCGATCAGCTCGGGCGCGCGGCCCGCCAACCTGAGCCGCGCGGCGATCCGGCTGCTCGCCATGGCGCTGGTGTCGATCGTCGGCGGGCTCGGCGGAGCGGTGATCGTGGGCCCGATCCTGGGCGCCCTGCCGGGAAGTGTCATGGGCTTGTGGGGACTCGGTGCGCTGGTCACCTTCGCGGTCGGGGCCGCGACGCTCGCCCTTCAGGGGCTGTTCGGGATCGTCGGCATCGGCCTGGCGATCCTGATCGTGGTGGTGCTGGGCAATCCGAGCGCGGGCGGCGCCTTCCCGCTGCCGATGCTGCCGCCGTTCTGGAAGGCGATCGGGCCGGCGCTGCCACCGGGAGCCGGCACCTGGGTGGCACGCTCGATCGCGTACTTCGAGGGCAACGCGGTGACCGGCGCCCTGCTGGTGCTGTCCGCGTGGGCGGTGGGCGGGGTCGCGGTCACACTGCTGGCGGCGGGGCTGCGCGGGCGACGGCGTACGGAACGCGAACCCGTGACGTCGGTTGCATGACGTCAGGAAGCGGGAAAGTCCCACCCCTCGCGCGCGGGGTGGGACTTCACCGGGAACTGCTGGGGTCAGCCGATCTGGGCGCCCTCGGCCGACAGCGCCTCGGTCACCGGCTGGAAGAAGGTCTCGCCGCCGGAGGTGCAGTCGCCGCTGCCGCCGGAGGTGAGGCCGATGGCCGACTCACCGTCGAAGAGCGAGCCGCCGCTGTCGCCGGGCTCGGCGCAGACGTCGGTCTGGATGAGGCCGCTGACCGTGCCCTCCGAGTAGTTCACGGTGGCGTTCAGGCCGGTCACGGTGCCGTCGTGCACCTGGGTGGTCGAGCCGCTGCGCTGGACCTTCTCACCGACCGTGGCCTCGGCGGCCTTGGTGATCTTCTGCGTGGAGCCGTTGTAGAGGTCGACCTCGCTCGGGTGGTCCGTGCTGCCGGTGTACTTGACCAGACCGAAGTCGTTGCCGGGGAACTGGGAGTCGGCGTTCTCGCCGATCTGGTTGCCGCTGGAGTCCGACCAGGTCTTGATGGCGTCGGTGCAGTGGCCGGCGGTGAGGAAGTACGCCTCGCCGCCCTTGGTCACGTTGAAGCCGAGGGAGCAGCGGCCGCCCGAGCCCGAGATGGCGTCGCCGCCCGCGATGAAGGGCTTGAACTCCCCCTTCGTGCGCTTGATCTCGGCCTTGGCGCCGAGTCCGTCGACGACCTTGGAGAGCTTGGCCCAGCCGGCCTTGGAGACGGTCCTGTCGGCGATGACGACGACCTTGTTGCTCACCGGGTCGGTCGACCAGGACGTGCCGGGGATCGTGGCGTCCTTGGTCAGCGTCGTACGGGCGCTGTTCAGTTCGGCGAGGGAGTTCTCGACGATTCTGGCCTTGGCGCCGGCCGCCTCGACGGTCTTGGCGGCGGTCTCGTCCAGGACGTTCACCACGAGGCTCTTGGCCTTCGCGTCGTAGAACGTGCCGGCCGCGTCGGTGCCGAGGTCCTGACCCAGGGACGAGGCGAGCTTTCCGGCCGCCACGGCCGACAGGGTCTGGGGCGCGGAGGTCTTCGGGGCCTCACTGGCGTTCGCAGTCTGGAAGGTGACTGCCGCGGCCACGAGCGCGGTGGCGCCCGCACCTGCCACGACGATGCGCCGCTTGGGTATGCGTCGGTGCTTCAACTGACGTCCTCCTGTGGGGGGTCGGTCCGAGAGGTTGTGGGGACCTCACGAACCGGAAGGCGTTGAACAGCGCCCACTATCCCCAGGCCCACAGGGGGCACACAAGGGCTTCTTCGAGACGCGCGTAGAACGTACGTTATGCGCCCCCGATTTTTGACAGTCCACGGTCACCTGCGCGTTCGCTGCGCAAACGCTACGAACGAGTAATAAACGCGTGCCGGGTTCGGTCTAGCCCTGTCCGGAAATCGACCCTTCAGGGTCCGCGTCCAAGACGGGTTCCGACGGCGGCAGTTGCTCCTGCACCGGTTGCTGCGCGATCTGCGGCGGTGTCTGCTGCGGCGCGGCGACCGGCTGCTGGGGTGCCGCGGCCGGCTGCTGGGGCGCCCCCACGGCGTGCTGCGCCCTCTCCAGGAAGCGCAGCAGCTCGACCGGGAACGGCAGGACGAGGGTGGAGTTCTTCTCGGCGGCGACCGCCGTCACCGTCTGCAGCAGCCGCAGTTGGAGCGCGGCGGGCGTGTCCGCCATCTGCTGCGCGGCCTCGGCCAGCTTCTTCGAGGCCTGCAGTTCGGCGTCCGCGTTGATGACGCGGGCCCGGCGCTCCCGGTCGGCCTCGGCCTGCCGGGCCATGGAGCGCTTCATGGTCTCGGGCAGGGAGACGTCCTTGATCTCGACCCGGTCGATGGTGACGCCCCACTCCACCGCCGGGCTGTCGATCATCAACTCCAGCCCCTGGTTGAGCTTTTCACGGTTGGAGAGCAGGTCGTCCAGCTCGCTCTTGCCGATGATGGACCTGAGCGAGGTCTGCGCCATCTGCGCGACCGCGAAACGGTAGTCCTCGACCCGTACGATCGCCTCGGCCGGCCCGGTCACCTTGAAGTAGACGACGGCGTCCACCCGGACCGTGACGTTGTCCCGGGTGATGCCCTCCTGCGCGGGCACCGGCATCGTCACGACCTGCAGGTTGACCTTCTGCATCCGGTCCACGCAGGGCACGATCATCGTGAAGCCCGGCCCGCGCACGCCGGTGCGGAGCCTGCCGAGCCGGAACACCACGCCGCGTTCGTACTGCTTGACGACTCGTGCGGCGGCCATCAGGTACACCGCTCCGGCGGATGCGAGGACCACTCCCGTGGCCACCAGCTCCTCGACCATGTCGGCCCCCCAGGGTCCGAAGTGGGCGTATGGGCGTGTTGCAGACGTCAACACGGAGGCGCACTGCCTGTACTTCGAAGGTAACGCCCGGGTGCGGACAAGGGCGAGCCCCCGCACTGCAGTTGCTGCGGGGGCTCGCCTGGTGCCTGGTGCGTGTGCCGGGTGGGCTCGTCAGCCGACGCTCACGCCGTAGTAGCTGAGTGCCTCGGTGACCGGCTGGAAGAAGGTCGTGCCGCCGGAGGTGCAGTTGCCGCTGCCGCCGGAGGTCAGACCGTACGCCGTCGAACCGCCGTACAGCGGGCCGCCGCTGTCGCCGCCCTCGGCGCAGACCGTGGTCTGGATCATGCCGTAGACGATGTCGCCGCCGCCGTAGTTGACGGTGGCGTTCAGCGCGGTGACCCGGCCGCTGTGGGTACCGGTGGTGGAGCCGCGGCGGTAGACCGTGGTGCCGACGCTCGGGGTGGCCGCACTGGTGATGGTCTGGCTGCCGACCGCGCTCGGGTGCGCGATCGAGGAGTTGGTGTAGCGGACCAGCGCGAAGTCGTTGTTCGGGAAGCTGTAGCTCACGTTGGTACCCAGCACCGTGGTGTGGCCGGAATTGGAGTACCAGGTGGACGCGACCTCACCGCAGTGACCGGCGGTCAGGAAGTAATAGGTGCTTCCGCTGTGCACGTTGAAGCCCAGGGAGCAGCGGTACTGCCCGCCGTAGATCGCGTCGCCGCCGGTGATCAGCTTCTTGAAGGTGCCCGGCGTGTGCTTGATGGTCAGGGCTCCGGAGTTGCTGCCGGCCTGCTGCTTGATCTTGGCGATCTCGGCCTTGGAGACCGTGCTGTCGACGGTGACGACGACACGGTTGGTCTTGCTGTCGACGGCCCAGGCGGTGCCCGGGACATCGGCCTTGAGCACCGAGGCGTCGGCGCTCTTGAGCTGGGCGGTGCTGAAGGGTGTGGCGGTGGACGCGTTCGCGCTGGGGACCGCGAACGCTGCGGCGGCCACGAGTCCGGTGGCGACGGCGATCAGCCGGGTCCGTCTCGTAATGCCGCTGCGGGGGGTGGTGCGCTTGATCCTCACTTCGTTCCTCCCAGGGGGAAGTCGGGGGGCCCGCGTGGGGTCGGGGCCCCGTGAGGCGCAGCCAGACGCACGCCCGTCCGGATTTCGGACAAGCCGTGCCCCTGACAAGCGCTTGCCGGGAGTATTCGGCCGACCGGCCGGTAGGCGCAAGAGTGCCTTTCGGCCGTCAAGCGTTGAACGACGTACGGATTCCGGCCGTCCTGGAGGACGGGACCTGGCGCGGTTCACAGGACCTTGGACAGGAAGGCGCGGGTGCGTTCGTGCCGTGGCCGGTCCAGTACGTCCGCCGGTGTGCCCTGCTCGACGATCCGGCCGCCGTCCATGAAGACGACCGTGTCGGCGATCTCGCGGGCGAATCCGATCTCGTGGGTGACGACGATCATCGTGGTGCCCTGTTGGGCCAAGTCCCTTATGACGTCCAGGACTTCCCCGACCAGCTCGGGGTCGAGAGCGGAGGTCGGTTCGTCGAAGAGCAGCAGCTTCGGCTCCAGGGCGAGGGCCCGTGCGATGGCCACGCGCTGCTGCTGTCCGCCGGACAGACGGCCGGGGTAGGCCCCGGCCTTGTCGGCGAGGCCGACCCGCGCGAGCAGCCGGCGCGCCTGCTCCACGGCCTCCTTGCGCGGCCGCTTCAGCACGGACACCGGCGCCTCGACGATGTTCTCCTCCACCGTGAGGTGCGGGAAGAGATGGAAGTTCTGGAAGACGAAGCCGATCCGGGTGCGCTGCTTCAGCACCTCGCGCTCAGGCAGTTCGTACAGCCGGTCGCCGGAGCGGCGGTAGCCGATCAGCGAGCCGTCCACGCTGATCGCGCCCCGGTCCACCTTCTCCAGGTGGTTGATGGTGCGCAGCAGCGTCGACTTGCCGGAGCCGGAGGGACCGAGGACGGCGGCGACCTCGCCGGTGCGCACACGGAGATCGATCCCCTTGAGGACTTCGAGCGCGCCGAAGCTCTTGCGGACGGACCTGATGTCGACCATGACGCTCATCGCGGGGTTCCTTGCTGTCGAGGGGAGTTGAAGGCGCGGGTGGGGTCCGGAGCCGTCACGCGGCCGCGCGGGAGGCGAGGCCCGCCAGGAGACGCAGGGCGGCGCGTGCGGTGGCGTCGTTCTGCCCGAACGCCGGACCACCGGTGCGTGGCCTGGTGAACGCGCCGGGCGTACGGCCGTCGGTGTACGGGCCGAGCGCGAACCTCCGCGGATACGGCCGTCCGGACCGGTCGAGGATCCGCCCGTCGGCGGGGTCCACCCGGAGCAGCCCGTCGGGCGTCTCGGCGGCGCCCTGCGCGTGCAGTTCGCGCAGCAGGGTGTCCCGGGCGCGCCCGAGGGTCGGTTCGGGCAGCCGCGCCTCCACCAGGGCCCGGGCCTCGACGACATGGCCCGGCACGGTGGCGCTCGACGCCCGGAACACCCCTTCCTCGGCCCTGACCGTCATGCCGGCGCCGACGAACTTCAGGACCCCGGCACGGGAGAGGGCCGGCATCGTCCGCAGCCGCGGCCCGGGCGGCCCGGAGGCCAGGTAGCTGAAGAAGCCGTGCCACCAGGGGCCGATGCCGCGGAGCCGGACCAGCTGGCCGTAGACGGAGAGCAGTCCCAGGAAGACGGCCAGGTCCGGGCTGCGGTCCGGGTCGTGGCGTCTGCTCAGGTCCCGTTCGACGTAGCCGCGCAGCCCCTCCTGGAGCTCCTCGAACGAGCGGTACCGCACGCCGTCCAGCGGATGGTCGAGCGCGTCCAGGTCGAGCCGGTCGGCCGGGTCGGGCACGGCGGACGCCACGAGCGCCTCCCGCTCCGATGCGCCGGACGCCGCCGCGTACTTCTCCTCGAAGTCGGTCCAGGCGGCGCCCGTCCGCTCGGGATGCGCGGTGAACAGGCGGTGGTAGTGGGCGAATCCCAGCTCCTTCTCCACCAGCGGCCACACGTCCCGCCGGAAGTCGAAGCCCTCGGGCCGCGCGAGCAGGGCGTCGACCTCGGCCGGCCCGAAGAACCGCGGCAGCGGCGGCCGTTCGCCGCTCCAGTCGTAGCCGATCTTCGAGTGGTACGGCACTCCGCGCCGCGAGCCGACGTACAGCACCGGCTCGCGTCCCGAGGGCACGTAGGCGCCGCCCTCGTAGCGCCCGCCCCGGCCCTCCGTCAGCAGCACCATCAGGTCGACGAAGGCGAGTCCGAAGCCGCGCACGAGGACGGGTTCGCCGGCCCCCAGCGCGGACAGGTCGGTGTCGGCGGTGAAGTCGGGCGGCAGGTGGACCAGGCCGTGGGTGCGCGCGTACGCCGCCAACTCGGCCTGCTCGTCGTCGAGTTCGGCGTCGAGGTGGCCGAGCGCGAGCACGACGAGGTCCGCCGTGAGAGGCCGCGAGCGGCCCTCCAGCCACACCTGCTGGCGCCCCTCGCGCGGGCCGCCGATCCGCAGCGCGCGCCGCGCGTGGTGGTGCACGGCGACGTCCGGGGGCAGCGCGGCGACGGCCCGCTCGTGGACCCAGCGCAGATACGCCCCCTGCACCTGCCGGTCGGCGAAGACCCGGCCGTCGAGGCCCGCCCACTCGTGCAGGGTGGGGCCCTCCCGCACCGGGCCCTCCATGACGACCGTCTCGTCGGTGAACATGGTGACGTCCTCGGCGTGCGAGTTCATCCACAGCAGCGGCGACTGCGCGGCGCGCCAGATGCGTCCGGCGCCCGGCGGATGGGGGTCGACGAGATGGATGTCGAGGCCCGAACCGGCGTACAGCTCGGGCGCGTTGGCGGCGATCCGCTCGATCAGACCGGTCCCCCGCGGACCGGCCCCGACGATCACCAGGGACGGCCTCATCGCGTCCGCTCCGCGCCGCGGGCGTAGTGCTTCTCCACGTAGTGCTGGCCGACGCCGAGGACGGAGGTGACGATCGTGTACCAGAGGGTGGCCACCATCAGCAGCGGGATGACCTGGTAGGTGCGGTGGTAGATCAACTGGGCGGAGAACAGCAGGTCGTTGACCGCGATGACGCTGACGATGGAGGTGCCCTTGAGGGTGCCGATCAGCATGTTGAAGGCGGGCGGCACGATGGAGCGCATCGCCTGTGGCAGCACGATCCGCCGGTGGCGGCGCCACCGGCTCAGGCCGAGCGCCTGGGCCGCCTCGATCTGGCCGCGGTCGACGGACAGGATGCCGCCGCGCACCACTTCGGCGGCGTACGCGGCCTCGTGCAGGGTGAGTCCGACGACGGCCACGGCGACCGGCCCGAGCAGGTCGACCGTCCGCACGCCGAACAAGTGCGGATACAGCGCCCCGATGTTGAACCACAGCAGCAACTGCACCAGGATCGGTATCGACCGGAACAGCCAGACGTACCCCCAGCTCACGCTCCGCAGAACGGGGTTGCCGGAGAGCCGGGCCGCGGCGAGCAGCGTGCCGAGGGCGAAGCCGAGCGCCATGACGACGGCGGTCAGCCACAGGGTCAGCCACAGCCCGCGCAGCACGGAGCCGGTGGTGAAGTAGTCGGCGACGACGTCCCACCGGAACGCCTTGTTGCGCAGGAGGGATTGGCCGGTGAGACCGAGGAGCGCCAGTACGGCGACGGCGGCGGTCCACTGACCGAGCCGGCGCCGCGGCACGATCCGCGGGACGTCCGCGTGCTCCGGTGCGTCCGGGACGGCGGGGGTGGGGGCAAGGGTGTCGGAAGACATGCGAAGGCTCCGTGACATGGGTCGCGGGTGATGCCTTCACACGGATGCGGCCGAGCCCCTCAGCAGGACCGCCCGTCGAGACTACGGCTCTGTTTCCCCTCGCTGTCAAGGCTGTCCGAACTGTGAGCAGTACGTCTCAAGTCGGTTGACGCTTCACCGGATGCCTGTTCCACTTGGCCCATGCATCCACAGCAGTGGCTGGTCAAGCGCTCCCACATCGACTTCGGTCGCGTGTGGTCCTCTTCGTGTTGAGCTGACCCCCTGCACCGCCGCCCCTGAACCTCCGGGGCGCGCCCTCGCGTTCTCCTTCGCCGCCTTCATGCGCGGTCCGCTGCCTTCACCGGCACCCTCCGCCTTCGCACGCACGCCCCCTGCCTTCACACACACCCCTCCCCTCGCTCAGCGTTCCTCGCTCCCAGGAGACCGCCTCGCCATGCGCACACCCCTGCATGCCCGAAACAAGCTCATCGCCCCCTTCGTCCTGATCAGCGCGGTGACCCTGCTCCTCACGGCCTGCGGCTCGGGTGCGGGCGACGCCACCGACGCCGTGGGCGCGGCGGCCGAACCCGCCAACGTCCCCACCACGGACGTGGTTTCCGCGGTGCACAAGGACGAGGCGGCGGCCGGGCTGCTGCCCGCGGACGTCAGGAGCCTTACCGTCGCCATCAGCGTCGGCGGCACCCCGCCCGGCACGACCTACCTGTCCGACGGCAGGACCCTGACCGGTCAGGACGTCGACTTCGCCAAGGCCGTGGCCAAGGTCCTCGGCATCAGGCTGAAGACCGAGCAGGCCGGCTTCGAGGCGATCCTGCCGGCCCTCGACAGCGGCAAGTACGACTTCGGCGCGAGCAACTTCGGTGTCACGGACGAGCGCCGCAGGACGATCGACTTCGTCACCTACATCAACGACGGCCAGGGCTTCGCCACCCGCAAGGACAGCAAGCTGTCCAAGGTCACGAACCTCGAGCAGCTGTGCGGCCTGAACGTCGCCACCGGCGCGGGCACGACCTTCGAGGCGACGCTGGAGGAGAACAAGAAGGTGTGCGCGAACAGCGGCAGGAAGCCGTACCGGGTGCAGACGTACGCCGAGCAGGGGGCCCTGTGGTCCTCGCTCCAGCAGGGCCGCAGCGATGTCGTGATGTCCACCATCAACGGCCTGCGTTATGCGGTGGCCCACCAGGACGGCGTGAAGTTCCTCAACGAGTTCCACCGGCTGGACGTGGGTTTCGCATTCAGGAAGGGCACGAAATTGGCGCCCGCTTTCCGGGCCGCCGTCGACGAGTTGATCGCCGACGGGACGTACCGGAAGATCCTCGAGAAGTGGGGCACCACCGGTTCGGCGATCCGGAAGTCGCGGATCTCCCCGCCGGAACTCAGGAACTGACCGGCCGGGCCTTGGCCGGCCGCGCCCGCCGGTGCGCCGTCACCGCCCGTTTCCCGGGCGCGGCCCGAACCCCCAGCACCCGGTCCAGCAACGCACCCAGAACGTCCCGCACCGAATCCCTTTCCCGCGCGTCGCATTCGAGCACCGGCACCTCACGGCGCAGTCCCAGAACCTCCCGCACCTGTTTCAGGCCGATCCTCTCGGCGCCGTCGAACCGGTTCACCGCGAGCACGAACGGAACACCCCGGTCCTCGAAATAGTCGAGGGCCGGGAAGCATTCCTCGATCCGCCGGGTGTCGGCGAGCACCACCGTCCCGAGCGCCCCCTCCGCCAGCTCCTCCCACATGAACGAGTACCGCCGCTGCCCGGGCGTCCCGAACAGGTACAGCGCGATCGACGGATCGAGCGTGATCCGCCCGAAGTCGAGCGCGACGGTCGTGGTCGTCTTCGACTCCACCCCGTCGAGCGAGTCGACGCCCACCGACACCTGCGTGATCGCCGCCTCCGTGTCGAGCGGTTCGATCTCCGAGATCGCCTTGATGAACGTGGACTTGCCCACCCCGAGCCCTCCACTCACGACGACCTTCACGGCGAGCGGAACGGTCCTGTCACAGCGGCCGGGCATGGTCCCAGATCCTTTCGAGCGGCCGGACGGTCCTGACGTCCTCAACCAGCTCTACGTCTCAGGGGAGTTCACCGTTCACCGCGGGACAGGACACCCGGTCAGCAACTGCAGTCGCACCCGCAGTCGCAGCAGTCGCACCCGTCGCAGTCGCAGCAGTTGCAGCAGTCACAGCAGTCGCCGCAGTCCGCGTCGTTGCAGAGACCTTCCTTCCGCTCACGGCTCCACGGGTCGTTGTACTCGCCGCAGCACATCTGGCACGTGCAGGCCAGCCCCACCCACACCGCGCAGCCCGCGAGCAGACCGCGCCGGTCGCGCCGCGGCGGGGGCGGAGGCGGCAGCCCCGGCCCGCCCGGACCGCCGGGCGGCGCGTACGGCCCCGCCAGCGAGGGCGCCGCGCCGTGCCCGCAGGAGGGGGTACCGAAGGCGCGGTCCACGGAGCTGCGCAGTTCGTGCACGAGCAGCCGGTGCGCCAGTCTGCCCTCGGTGAACTCCACCTCGCGCAGCGCCAGGCGTATCCCGTGCAGCGCGTCGCCGGCGAGCCGCCGGGCCTCCTCGAGCGAGGTCCCGGTCGCGGTCAGCGGGTTCCAGGCGCCCGACGCGGCGTCGGCCTCCCGGTCCTCCACGGCGTCCAGCAGGTGCGCGAGCCGCCCGAACAGCCGCCCCGCCTCGGCGAGCGGCGCCACGTTGCCGGGCTGTCCCGCGAGCACGGCGGTGTGCGCGAAGGCCGCGCCGGTCGCCGTCTCGGTCGGCTCGGTCACCGTGAGGATCGGCGTGCCGGGTCCGGCGAGCGTCTCGATGCCGAGCTGCCGGTCCACGGCGTCCACCAGGACGGCCGTGTCGAACCCGACGTCGGATCCCGTACGCGCGCCCGCCGCACCCCAGCTCGACGCCACCCGGCGCGCGGCGAGCGCCACCGGCCTGCGCGCCAGCAACCCGTCGCCGTCGGCGACGTGATCGCGGACCTTGGCCGAGGCGAGCACCAGCGAAACCGCCGCCGCGAGCCGCGCCCCCTCACCCTGTGCGACGGAGGCGGTCCGCATACCGCGCAGCGGGCAAGGCCCCGCCGTACGCCGCCAACTGCCCGCCCGCTCGGCCTGAGCCTCCGTCAGAACAGAGATCAGCAAGCCGTCGTAGTTGGTCACGATCCGCGCGAACTGCCCATGATCCTTGCGCAGTGCGAGACACAGCCCGCACAAATGCGCCATCCACTGGGACTTGAGATTTTCACCGAGCCGATGACGGCAAGGCCTGACGATTCCGAACATGACGATCTCCCCCGTGACATGCGCCATTCGATGCGGCCGCTCAGGCGTTCACCGCTGATACGGCGTTGAGGTGCCGCATCGTATCGACCACTGCGTTCACCCGTACGCCCCGTCCGTCACCCGTACGCCGTGAAGAATCATATTTCACTCACAGTCAGCATCCGCATACTGCACGACCCTTGGGGCACCCGGGCTCTCGACGGATTCGCTCTGCACCAGTACCGTCACAAACCCCCCGCGCGGCGTCTATCCACTTGGCGCGCCAACCGCATCATGGATGACCATAGGGATGCGGAAAGCAGAAGAACCGCTGTGAGAGGAGGCGTCCATGGGATCGGTACGCAAGGCGAGTGCCTGGCTTGGCCTCGTCGACGACAACGATGACGAGCGTTACTACGACGACGACTACTCCGAAGGGACCGAGCAGCCCGGGGATGCCTGGGTCACCGACCCGCGGGTCAAGGTGGCCTCGGACACCGCCGAGGAAAAGGGCCGCCGTATCGGCACGGTGACCCCCGACAGCTTCCGGGACGCCCGCGCCATCGGCGAGCTGTTCCGTGAGGGCGTCCCGGTCATCATGAACCTCACGGCCATGGACGCCGCCGACGCCAAGCGCGTCGTCGACTTCGCGGCCGGGCTGATCTTCGGCCTGCGCGGTTCGATCGACCGCGTCTCCAACCGCGTCTTCCTGCTGACTCCGGCCGACACGGAGATCGTCAGCCAGGACCCGGCGGCACACCGGGCCGACGGATTCTTCAACCAGAGCTGAGGCAGGGCCGCTCACCGGCCCTGCCCCCGCGCAGGGTTCACCGGAAGGCGTCGAGTCCGGTGAGCGCCTTGCCCAGCACGAGCTGGTGCATCTCGACGGTGCCTTCGTACGTCAGCACCGACTCGAGGTTGGTCGCGTGCCGCATGACGGGGTATTCGAGCGAGATCCCGTTGGCGCCGAGGACGGTCCGCGCCGTGCGGCAGATCTCGATGGCCTCGCGCACGTTGTTGAGCTTGCCGAAGCTGACCTGCTCGGGACGCAGGCGGCCGGCGTCCATGCGCCGCCCCAGATGGTGGGCGAGCAGAATCCCCTTGTGCAGTTCGACCGCCATGTCGGCGAGTTTGGCCTGGGTGAGCTGGAAGCCCCCGATGGGCCGCCCGAACTGCTCCCGCGACTTCGCGTAGTCGACGGCCGCCTCCAGACAGCTGCGCGCCGCGCCCATGGCTCCCCAGACGATGCCGTAGCGGGCGTGCGAGAGACAGCTGAGCGGGCCCTTGAGGCCGACGACCTCCGGCAGCACGGCGTCGGCGGGCAACCGCACGTCGTCCATGACGAGTTCACTGGTGACGCTGGCGCGCAGCGACCACTTGTGCTTGATCTCGGGAGCGGAGAACCCGGCGCTGTCGGTGGGTACCACGAACCCGCGGATGCCGTCGTCGGTCTGCGCCCAGACGACGGCGACGCCGGCCACGGAACCGTTGGTGATCCACATCTTGCGCCCGTTGAGCACCCAGTCGCCGCCGTCGCGCTTGGCGTACGTCCGCATCGAGGCGGGGTCGGACCCGTGGTCCGGCTCGGTCAGCCCGAAGCACCCGATGACCTCGCCGGCGGCCATGCGCGGCAGCCACTGCTGCTTCTGCTCCTCGCTGCCGAAGCGGTGCACGGCGTACATCGCGAGCGAGCCCTGCACGGAGACCAGGGAGCGGATGCCGGAGTCGGCGGCCTCCAGCTCCAGGCAGGCGAGGCCGTACTGCACGGCGCTCGCGCCCGCGCATCCGTACCCGGTCAGCGACATCCCGAGCGCGCCCAGCCCGCCGAGCTCCTTGGCGAGCTCGCGGATGACGGGGAGTTCGCCCTGCTCGTACCACTCGGCGACATGGGGCAGTACGCGGTCGGCCGCCCAGGAGCGGACGGTGTCCCGGACCGCGAGGTCCTCCGGCTCCAGCAGGTCGTCGATGCCGAGCGGGTCGGCGGGGTCGAACGGGGGCAGTTTCGCGGACGCGGCCATGGGGACACCCTCCGACACTCATAAAAACTAGCAGCGCTAGTTAGATTCCGGAGCCGACGTTACGACGCAGTGTCCCGCACGTCCAGTGCCCGCCGCTCACGCGGAGACGCGGGAGTCCGCCATCTCCATCTCCCTGGGCGCGGGCAGCTCCACCTTCGGTGCCGCCTCGCCGCACTGCATGATCCGCGGCAGCCGCAGCGCCATGACCGCGCCCAGCAGCAGCAGACCCGCGCTCACCAGCAGCGTCACATGCAGCCCGTGCACGAAGGAGTCCTGGGCGGCACGGCGCAGCGCCACCCCGACGGGGCCGCCGAGGCGCCCGGCGACGTCGTACGCCTCCCCCAGCGAGTGGCCCGCCGCGGCCGAGGCGTCGGAGGGCACACCGGGGACGTGCGACAGCCCGGGCGCATACGCGGCGTTCATCACGCTGCCCAGCAGCGCTATGCCGATCCCCGCGCCCAGCTGGTACGACGTCTCGCCGACGGCCGCGGCCCCGCCGGCCTGGTCCGGCGGCGCCTCGCTCAGCATCGACTCGTAGGCGCCGAAGAGCGTGGTCTCCAGGCCGAAGCCCAGCACGACGAAGGCGGACACCAGCAGGCTCGGGTTGTCCGTGCCGCCCATCGCCGTCAGCAGCAGCACCGACACCGCCGTCAGGCAGAAGCCCAAGCTCACCATCCGGCGCGGCCCGAACCGCCTCAGCATCCGGGCCCCGGCGAGCCCCGCGGCCATCGCGGCGAACGTCAGCGGCAAGAGGCGCAGGCCCGTCTCCAGCGGCGACAGCCCCAGCACCAGCTGGAGGTACTGCGCCGCGATCAGTTCCAGTCCGACCAGGGCGAGCATGGCCAGGACGATGCAGCCCACGGACGTGCTGAAGGCGGGCCGGGCGAACATGCGCAGGTCGACCAGCGGATGCGCACGGCGACGCTGGCGCCGTACGAACACGACCAGCAGCACCGCGCCCACGAGGAGCGGCGCCAGGGTGAGGACGCCCAGCTCGCCGCCACCCAACCGCTTCACGCCGAAGACCACGCCGAAGAGGCCGGCCGCGGCCGTCAGTGCGCCGACCACGTCCCAGGGGCCGTCGCTCGCGCCCTTCGACTCGGGCAGCAGAAGCCGTCCGACCGGCAGGCTGACCAGCATCAGCGGGATGTTGACGAGGAAGACCGAGCCCCACCAGAAGTGCTCCAGCAGGAAGCCGCCGAGCAGCGGGCCGACCGCCGCGCCGACCGCGGCGACCGCGCTCCAGACACCGATCGCGAGCGCCCGCTCACGCCGGTCGGGGAAGACCTGGCGGAGGATCGAGAGCGTCGCGGGCATGATCATCGCGCCGCCGACGCCGAGCAGCGCCCGGGCCAGGATCAGGACCTGCGGGTCGCGGGCGAACGCCGCGAGCGCGGAGGCGAGGCCGAAGAGGCCGTAACCGAGCAGAAGGATGCGTCTGCGGCCGACCCGGTCACCGAGCGTGCCGAAGAGGATCAGCAGCGAGGCGCAGACGAGGGGGTAGACGTCGACGATCCAGAGCAGCTCTATCGCGCCGGGCTTGAGGTCCTCGGTGACGGCGGGCACCGCCACGTGCAGCACGGTCGCGTCGACCGCGACCAGCAGCAGGCTCACGCAGAGGACGACGAGGACGACCCAGCGGTTGGCACCGGCCCCGGCCGCCCGGCGGCGCAGCACAGCGGCGGCCGTCGTCGTCCCGGACATGTACGTACCTCCCAGATGTTCCCTCGCGGTCGGCGGGCACACGGGGTGGGGACTCCCCGGGACTCGGCCGGAGAGAAGCGGTGGTCTCCGGCCCGCGCATCGAAGGCGAGTGACACGTCAGCGTACGCGCATTCGCGCCGGGGTCACGTGGCGGACCTCTCAGACTTCGCACCGACCGGTGTGGCATACGCCACTTCTCCCTCCCTTTCGTCCCCGCCCGGTTCCCCGGATCCGGCGGCGCCGATAATCGAGCCCGTGACCGATCTTGCGACGCGTACCGCGCCACCCCGTGACGGGGCTCTGCGCCGTGCGGCCCCCGCCCTCCTCGGGTACGCGGCCGTGCGCGCCCTGGGCCTGGTCGTGCTGGCGATGTGGAGCGCCGCGCGCGGCAAGAGCGCGTACACCCTGCTGACCGCCCGCTGGGACGCGCTCTGGTACACCCGGGTCGCCGATCTCGGGTACGGCTACGAGGTGCGGCTGCCCAACGGCGACGTGCACTCCAATCTCGCCTTCTTCCCGCTGCTGCCCTGGCTCGAGCGGCTGCTGCACGCGGCCACGCCCCTGTCGTACGCGGACGCCGGCTTCGCCGTCAGCCTGCTCGCCGCGCTTGCCGCGGCCTGGGGGATCTTCGCGGTCGCGGATCATGTGTACGGCCGCGGGGCGGGGGTCTGCGCCGTGCTGCTGTGGGCCGTGCTGCCCGTCGGGATCGTGCAGTCGATGGCGTACAGCGAGTCGCTGTTCACCGCGCTCGCCGCCTGGTCGCTGTACGCGGTCCTGGCCGGCCGCTGGCTGACCGCGGGCACGCTCGCCGCGCTGGCGGGGCTGACCCGGCCGGTCGGGCTCGCCGTCGTCGCCGCGGTGTGGGCCGCCGGCATCGCCTCGTTCGGGCGAGAGCGAAGCGCCGCGGCCGCGGGCGCCGCCCGCGCCGACGAACGCGCCCCCGCGCCGTCCGCGGACCGTCCCTCGGGGCGCGCCACGACACACAAGAGCGCACCGGAGCCGCCGCGCGCCCCTGGCATCGCGCGCCGCGTCACGGCGATGCTCGTGGCCCCGCTGGGCGCCGCGGGCTACGTCCTGTGGGTCGGCCACCGCACCGGCAAGGGCCCGCTGGGCTATCTGGACGTCCAGGCGGGCTGGCGCAACGGTTTCGACGGCGGCGCCGCCTTCGCCCGCTTCGTCGCCGACAAGTTCACGTCGTTCCCGTCGGCCCTCGCGGGCGCCGGTCTCGTCGCCGGGGTGGCCCTGGTGGTCTGGCTGTACGTCGTCTGCGTACGGCAGCGCCAGCCGCTCCCGCTGCTGGTGTACGCGGGTGTCGTCACTGCACTGGCCCTGTGCGCGTCGAGTTATTTCGGCTCGAAACCGCGCCTGCTGCTGCCGGCCTTCCCGCTGCTGCTGCCGCTCGCCCTGGCCCTGGCCCGGCTGCGCGTGACGCGGTCGGCGCTGGTGGTGGCCGGTGTCGCGGTGTCGTCGGCCGTCTACGGGGCGTTCTGGCTGAACGGCTCCGGTCCACCATGATCGACCCGCCCCGGGCCGGTGAGCACACGGGTAAATCCACCCCAGCATTCGGTGAACGAATTCATAAGTCCCATAAAACTGATTCGCAGAATGATCAAAGGAATTGAAGGGACCCCGGGGCCCGCATTGCGGAATCCTTGGAAATAACGCGGCCACTGAGAGGAATCCCACATCACATCGTCATCACAAAGCCGCTGATTCGCCGGAGAACTGAGCTCACTCGCTGTAACGTCGATTGGGTGCGTACCGAACGAAACCTCACCCGTCTGGACCGGGTGTTCGCCAGACTGGACCGGGAGCCGGAACGACCGGCCCTCATCGATGTGCCGAAGATGAGCAGGCACCGGGTCGCGTTGCTGACCGGGACCCTTGCCTTCTACCTGGCGATCGTGTGGGCCGTGGTGACCACCTCCTGGCTGGTCCGCCTCGACTGGCAGGTCATGTTCTTCCGGCCGTACCAGCAGTGGTCGCATATCCACTGGTTCGTCGACTACTACGTGGTGCTCGGCCAGCGCGGCCCCACCGCGGTGATGGTCGCGGCCTGGCTGGGCTGGCGCTCCTGGCGGCAGCACACGCTGCGCCCGCTGCTGACGCTGGGCACCGCGCTGCTGCTGCTGAACATCACGGTCGGCGCGGCCAAGCTCGGCATGGGCCGCCTGGGACCCCACTACGCGACCCTGATCGGCTCGAACGAGATGGGCCTGGGCGGCGATATATTTCCGAGCGGTCACACCGCGAACGCCGTGGTCACCTGGGGAATCCTGGCCTATCTGGCGTCCACCCACCGAGCCCGCCGCTGGCTGTCCGCCCTGTCCGCACTCACCGCGCTGGGCGTCGGGATGGCCACGGTCTACCTCGGTACGCACTGGCTGAGCGACGTGCTCCTCGGCTGGGCCGCCGGCCTGCTGATCCTGCTGGCGCTGCCCTGGTGCGAGCCGCTGATCGCCCGCGCCGAGGACGCTCTCTTCGACCTGCGCGACCGCTGGCGCGCCCGCGGCACCGCCCCGGCCCCGGCCCCGGCCGCTCCGGTCGGCACCCCAGTTATGCTCCAGTCGCGTGCCCCCGCGGCGCAGGACGAGGCCACCGCGCGCGGCACCGCAGCGACCCGTGCGGCCCGGCAGCCGGTCTATCTGGCCCCCGGCCCGCACACGACCCGTTCGGAGCGCACTCCGGTCACCCCGGTCGGCAGCCGCCGGCCGCCGCACTCGGACCGCGTCCCGCGCGGCGCCACCACCTCGACGGCCCGGCCCGTGACAGGCGCCTGACCGTCCACCGACAGCGGGGTCGGTACGCACAGCCCACCCCCGCACGGCGAAGGCCCCGGTTCCGTCCAGGAACCGGGGCCTTCGCCCTGTGTCAGCCCTTCCAGGACCGCACCACGCGGTCGCCCTCCACCTCGAAGTTCAGCCGGCCCACGCGGTACTCCATCGTGATGATCGCCCCCGGTGGCAGGGAGCGCACCGTGGTCCATCCGTGCTCCCGCGCGCGCCGCTCGGCGCCGGCCGTATCGAGGCCGACGTACGCGTCCGGATCGTCCTGGGACTCCGCCTGCGGAGTGGGTATCGGTGCCATGCCGCCACGCTAGGCCCTGTCCGCCGGGCAGGGAAGCAGGGACCCTCCCAGGGACCCCGCGTCCCCCTCCGGTCACACTTCTGTCACAGGATCACGACACGCGTTTCGGCCCGACGGCATCACCCGAACGGACGGATCCGTACGCCTTCCGCAGGCAATCGAACGTAATTGCCGCGTGTCGCCCCCGCACTTCGAATAGCCCGTCGGAAAGTGCCCGGAGAACTGCCCCCGGACTCCTTTCCCGGCCGATTCCGGACAGGTTCGCGGAAGCTGACACCGCATAGGAAATGCACGGCTTCAGCACAGAACCCCCGCACGCCCCCTGTCGGAGTGAGCGGGGGCGCGAGCATCATGGCGTGAGCTCGCGAGCAGGTGTGCGCGGGCGGCGGACCCGGGGCGCGACGAGCGAAGGGGCGAGCGAGCGATGGGGACCCAGACCGTGCAGGCGGCGGCGCGACCCGCGCAGATCAGCGAGCACGGGCGGCTGGTCGTCGACTGGCTGACGACCACCGACCACAAGAAGATCGGCCACCTCTACCTGATCACGTCGTTCGTCTTCTTCCTGATCGGCGGGGTGATGGCGCTGCTGATGCGCGCCGAGCTCGCCCGGCCGGGGCTGCAGATCATGGACAACAACCAGTTCAACCAGTTGTTCACGATGCACGGCACGGTGATGCTGCTGCTGTTCGCGACCCCGATGTTCGCGGGCTTCGCCAACGAGCTGATGCCGCTGCAGATCGGCTCCCCGGACGTCGCCTTCCCGCGCCTGAACATGCTGTCGTACTGGTTCTTCCTGTTCGGCGGCCTGATCGTGCTCGGCTCGCTGATCGTGCCCGGCGGTCCCGCCGCCTTCGGCTGGTTCGCCTACGCGCCGCTCAACAGCGAGGTGCGCTCGCCCGGCGTCGGACCCGACCTGTGGATCATGGGGCTCGCGCTGGCCGGCTTCGGCACGATCCTCGGCGCGGTCAACTTCATCACCACCATCATCGGGATGCGCGCGCCCGGCATGACGATGTTCCGGATGTCGATCTTCACCTGGAACACGCTCTTCACGTCGATCCTGATCCTGATGGCGTTCCCGGTGCTCGCGGCCGCGCTGCTGTGCCTGGAGGCGGACCGGCGGTTCGGGGCGCACGTCTTCGACGCGGCCAACGGCGGCGCGCTGCTGTGGCAGCACCTGTTCTGGTTCTTCGGCCATCCCGAGGTCTACATCATCGCGCTGCCGTTCTTCGGCATCGTCACGGAGATCCTCCCGGTCTTCAGCCGCAAGCCGCTCTTCGGCTATCTCACGCTGGTCGGCGCGACGATGGCGATCACCGGGCTGTCCGTGGTGGTGTGGGCGCATCACATGTTCGTCACCGGTGCGGTGCTGCTGCCCTTCTTCTCGTTCGTGACGTTCCTGATCGCCGTGCCGACCGGCGTGAAGTTCTTCAACTGGATCGGCACGATGATCAAGGGCTCGCTGTCCTTCGAGACACCGATGCTGTGGGCCTGCGGCTTCCTGGTGACGTTCCTGTTCGGCGGTCTGACCGGGGTGATCCTCGCGTCGCCGCCGCTGGACTTCCACGTCTCCGACACCTACTTCGTGGTGGCGCACTTCCACTACGTCGTGTTCGGCACGGTCGTCTTCGCGATCTTCGGCGGCTTCTACTTCTGGTGGCCCAAGTTCACCGGCAAGATGCTCGACGAGCGCCTCGGGAAGGTCCACTTCTGGACGCTGTTCGTCGGCTTCCACACCACGTTCCTGGTGCAGCACTGGCTGGGCGCGGAGGGCATGCCGCGCCGGTACGCCGACTACCTCGCGGCGGACGGATTCACGGCCCTCAACACCGTATCGACGATCGGCGCGTTCCTGCTGGGCATGTCGACGCTGCCGTTCCTCTACAACGTCTGGAAGACCGCGAAGTACGGCGTGCCGGTGGACACCGACGACCCCTGGGGCTACGGCCGCTCCCTGGAGTGGGCGACCTCCTGCCCGCCGCCGCGGCACAACTTCCTCACCCTGCCGAAGATCCGCTCCGAGTCCCCCGCGTTCGATCTGCACCATCCGGAGTTCGCGGCGTTCGCCGAGGAGTCTCCCGCAGCAGAGCCCGAGTCAGCCGGTCCCGAGCGGTCCTGATCGCCCCGGTCAGCTCGGCGGGCTCCAGCACCTCGAACTCGAAGCCCATCAGCATGACGTGGATGACCATCACGTCCAGGCTCGCGGCCCCGGTGCGCAGGATGCAGGCGTCCGGGCCGTCCGCCTCCAGGCGGCCCGCCGTGGGCGAGACCCGTTCCACCGCCTCCTCCAGGGGCACCAGCAGCCGGATCACGGCCTGCGAGGCGTACGCGCGCGTGGAGACGCCCTTGGAGACGTAGGCGGCGAGGTCCTCGGCGGGCGGGGTGCGCGGCGCGAAGCGCGGGCCGTGCGGCGGCTTCGGCGTGATCCGGTCGACGCGGAACGTACGCCAGTCGTCGCGGTCCAGGTCCCAGGCGACCAGGTACCAGCGGCGCTCGCTGCACACCAGGCGGTGCGGTTCGACGGTGCGGCGGGTGGCGGTGCCGCCGTGGTCGCTGTACTCGAAGCGCAGGCGCTCGGCGTCCCGGCAGAGGTTGGCCAGCTCGGTCAGGACGCCCGGGTCGACCGCGGAGGCCTGCGGGCCGCGCAGCATCGGCACGGTGAAGGCGTTCAGGGCGCCCACGCGGCGGCGCAGCCGGCCCGGCAGGACCTGCTCCAGCTTGGCGAGGGCCCGCACGGAGGTCTCGCCGATGCCCTCGATGCCCTGGCCGGCGGCGGTGCGCAGCCCGACGGCGACGGCGACCGCCTCGTCGTCGTCCAGCAGCAGCGGCGGCAACTCGGCGCCCGCGCCCAGCTGGTAGCCGCCACCGGTGCCGGGGCTGGCGTTGACCGGGTAGCCCAGCTCGCGCAGCCGGTCGACGTCGCGGCGCACGGTGCGCGCGGTGACGCCGAGGCGTTCGGCGAGATCGGCGCCGGACCACTCGCGGTGGGCCTGGAGGAGCGAGAGCAGCCGCAGGAGTCGAGCCGAGGTCTCCAACATGGTGGTGAGTCTGCCAGGGATCGCGGACAGAGGTTGTCCGCAAGGGTCCCTAGCGTGGGGTTCATGGCAGACAACAGCGTGCACAGCTTCCGGATCGACATCCCGCAGGCACAGCTCGACGACCTGCACACCCGCCTGGACCTGACCCGCTGGCCGGACGAACTCCCGGACGCGGGCTGGGAGTACGGCGCCTCGCTGCCGTACCTCCGCGACCTGACGGCGTACTGGCGTGGCGGCTACGACTGGCGCGAGCACGAGGCCGCGCTCAACGAGATCCCGCAGTACACCACCGAGATCGACGGCGCCACGGTGCACTTCCTGCACGTCCGCTCCCCCGAGCCGGACGCGCTGCCGCTGATCCTGACGCACGGCTGGCCGGGCTCCGTCGTGGAGTTCCTCGGCCTGATCGGCCCGCTCAGCGAGGAGTTCCACCTCGTGATCCCGTCCATCCCCGGCTTCGGCTTCTCGGGGCCGACGCACGAGAAGGGCTGGAACGTCGCGCGCACGGCACGCGCCTGGGCCGAGCTGATGCGCAGGCTCGGCTACACGCGCTACGGCGCCCAGGGCGGCGACATGGGCGCCCTGATCTCCCCCGCGCTCGGCCGCGTCGCGCCCGAGGCCGTGGCCGGCGTGCACGTGAACGCCGCGTCGGTGGGCTTCATCCCGCTCGGCCCGGTCGACGACGGGACGCGGCAGGAGCTGACCGACCGGGAGCGGCAACGCCTCGCCCGGATCGCCGAGTTCACCACCGACGGCTTCGGCTACAACGCCCTGCAGTCGACCCGCCCGCAGACCCTCTCCTACGCCCTGACCGACTCGCCCGTCGGCCAACTCGCCTGGATCATGGAGAAGTTCCAGGCGTGGACGCACTCCTCGGCGCCGCTGCCCGAGGACGCGATCGACCGCGACACCCTCCTGACGAACGTGATGCTGTACTGGCTGACCGGCACGGCGGGCTCCGCGGCCCGGATGTACTACGAGAACAGCCACGTCCCGGACTGGTTCCCGACCGCGCCGTCCGGGGTGCCGACCGCGGTGGCGAACTTCGCCGAGGACGTCGCGATCCGCCGCTGGGCCGAGCAGGCCAACACCGTCGTCCGCTGGACGGAGTTCGACCGCGGCGGCCACTTCGCCGCCCTGGAGGTGCCCGAGCTGCTGACGGGCGACGTCAGGGAGTTCTTCGGCTCACTGCGGTGAGGTCAGTGCGCTGAGGCGCACGCGGTGACGGACACCGACAGGTCGTTGTCGCGCGTGTAGTACGGCCCGGCCTCCACCGGGCCGTACGCCGCGTCCACGCGCACGCGTGGATAGGTGAACACGGGCTTCTTGTCGGCCACGTCGTCGAGCAGCCGCGCGACCCGCACCGCCGGTCCGGCCTCGCCCGCGGGCCGCAGCCACAGGTCCCACACGCCCGGCTCCAGGGCCGCGTAGACCACCTGGAAGCGGAACCCGGCGCGGTCGGCGAGGACTTCGGTCCGCCGGACCGGCACGGACGCGTGACGGCCGTGGATCTCGGCGTGGGCGTGCGGGCCGAGCCCGGTGCCGTACATCCGCCCCGACACGGTCAGCACGCCCTGTCCGACGCGCAGTTCGCCCACCTCGGCGTGCGGGGCGCGCAGCCAGCTGCGGACGACGAGCCGGCCCTGGCGGGTCGCGTACGGGATGCGGACGGCGACATGGCCGCGCGAGCCGCTCGGGGTTCGCGCGGCGAGCGAGCGCAGGTCGGTGGTGCCCAGTTGCAGGCGGCGCGGCTCGCCGGCGTCCACGCGTGCGGAGGCCTCCCAGCGCCCCTCGGAGAGGGCGACCGTGCTGGGCAGCGCGGCGCGCAGCCGGCCGTCGCCGGCCGGGGTCAGCGGCAGGCACACCTCCTCGTGGCCGTCGCGCCGGCGCAGCACCATGTGCGCGCCCGCGGCCTCGCCGGCGGCGGGGACGTCGAAGGTCAGCCCGCCCGCCGAGTCGGCGACGCAGTCGGCGCGCAGCGGCGTGGAGCGCGGAGCCAGCGTCCTCATCCGGTCAAGATCCTCCCTCGGCCTGTGCTGCCCGGTTAGACCCGCGGCCCGCCCCTTTGGTTGCGTTCCGTGCCCGCGGATCTACGGCCGGTAGGGCAGCTGCGGCACGTCGAAGCAGGTGCTGTTCATGTCGCCCTGGGACACCCATCCCCTGCCGTCCTGCCAGCGGGCCACCGACAGACAGGTCCTGCGGTGCTTCGGCGGCTCGGCCAGCCGCTCGAACGCGACCGGAACCAGCAGTCCGTCCGCGGTGAAGTTCTCGCTGCGGTTCATGAAGGCGTCGACGCACGCGCGCGTGATGCCCTGGTCCGCGCAGGATTCGGCGGCGTCGGTGAACCACATGCCGGCCGCCCAGCCCTCCAACTGCCACTGGGAGTGCGTCTTCAGGCCCTTGGTGGCGTCCCGGAACCGCCGTACGGCCGCGTCGCCCGTGTCCTGGAAGTTGCGGCTGGAACCGGTCGCCCACAGGGCGTTGCGGCAGCGCGGGGAGTCCTTGTAGTCGTCGGCGACGGTGGACGTCCAGTTCTGCACGTTGGTGACCTTGGCGGTCACCTTGGCGCCGACCTGGTCCATCGCCCGGCACAGCTGGGCGTTGCCGTGGGTGTCGATGGCGTCGAAGACCAGGTCGGCGCCCTGCTCCTTCAGGTCGGCGGCGGCGGCACGGAAGTTGGGCAGCGCGAAGTCGACCTCCTCGGGGACCACCTTGTAGCCCTCGGCCTTCAGGCCCTGCTCGACGAGGCGGGCGTATGCCGCGGAGGACGCCTGGTTGTACGACACCACGGCCGCCGTACGGGCGCCCTTCTCGCGCTTGAAGTAGCGGTAGACCTCGGTGCCTCCGTAGAGCTTCCCGTCCCAGCCGGGGGTGCCGTCGCGGGGGGCGAGGCTGCCGTAGATGCCGTAGAGGTGCGGCCAGGTGTCGTAGGCCGCGCCGATGGGCTGGCCGCCGATGTCGGGCACGCCGGCCTGGGAGACGCGGGAGGCGCTCGCGTAGTCCAGGGCCGTGGTGGCGACCAGGGCGACCACCTTGTCCTGGTCGATCAGCTGGTGCACGCAGGTGTTGTTGCCGACGCCGCTGCCGCCGTCGTCGCACTCGCGCACCTCGACGGGGTGGCCGTCGATGCCGCCTGCCGCGTCGAGCCGGTCGAACCACGCCTTGGCGCCGTCGCGCGGGCCGGTGAAGGTGCTGCCCCCGACCGGGCTGGTGGCGCTCGTGAGGATGCCGACGCGGACGGATGCGGCGCTGCTCGGCGCGGGCGCGTTCGTGCGGCCGTCGTGCTCGAAGTCGCTCTCCGGCAGCCGACTGCCGCAGGCCGTGCCCGCCAGGAGCAGCAGCACCGCGGCCGCGGTCTCAGCAGCCCGGGAGCGCCGAAGCCGAGGCATTTCCGCTCATGCCCACCAGTGCGCAGAGGGTGTTGACGGAGACCTTCCAGGTGCCGTTCTGCTCGACGGCCGTCCCGGAGGCGTTCGGCAGCGCGGTCGCGCCCTTCAGGGTCAGGTCGTAGGTCACGGTCGCCTTGGCCGGCGAGGTGAACTCGACCTTCGTCACCTTGGCCTGCACCTCGCCGCCGCGCTGGTCACCGCCGAAGGCCCGCATGACCGGGGCCATCCGGTCGCCGTTCTCCAGGACCGCCTGCTTGTCCTTGGTTGAGGTGGCCGGGTCGAAGAACTTCTTCCAGTTCTGCTGGATCTCCTTCGTGGCGGCCGCGGGATCGGCCGGCGCGGTCGCCGGGGCGCTCGTCGTCCGCTGCACGGACGGGGCGGGGGGCGTGCTCGCGCTGCCGCCGCCGCTGTCGTCGCTGCACGCCGCGAGGACCGGGGCAAGGACGAGGACGAGTGCGAGGGCGGCCGGCGCCGCCGTGCCCCGGCCCGCCGCCCGTGGGCCGCGCCCCCCTTGTGCGTTCCCCCGCCTGAGGTCGCTCCCGAGAACCATCTGGCTCACCACCGGGTGTCGGTCCGGGCAAGGTGCGCCCGGTGCTTTCAGGGTCAGCTTCCAGAGGGCATAGTGCAAGCCATTGGCTGACATGGACAGACACATGCACCAGAACGCGACGTGCGGGAGCCATTGATGCGGACAGGCCGACTGCGGAGTGTGCACCCCGTGCTGTGGGCCGGGTGGGCCGCGCTCGCCACGGGCGCGGTGCTGTGCGTCATCGGCTGGTACGGCGTCTCCGGCGAGCGGTTCGCCGAGCGCCAGCTGCCCTATCTCGCCTCCTGCACGGTCCCGGGCGCGGCGCTGATCGTCGCCGGTGCGGTGCTGCTCACCCAGGGGCGCAACGCGCTGGCCGCAGCGCGCGTGGAGGAGTTGTACGGCCTTCTGGTGGCGGCCGGCTCCGCCGACGCCGAGGAGTCCGGGCCGGCCACGGCCGCGCTGCCCCTCGCGGTCAGCGGCGAGCTGCTGATGGTGCCGGGCGGCACGCTCTGGCACCGCGCGGACTGCCCGCTGGTCGCCGGGAAGGTGGAGGCCGTACCGGTGGACACGAAGCTGATCGCGAGCGGCGAACTGGGCCCGTGCCCGATCTGCGAGCCCAGCGGCGACACCGACTGATGTCCTCGCTGACCTACGACCTCACCTTGGCCGGCCTCTCCGTCGGCAGCGCGGCCGCGCTCACCGGAATCGGCCTGATCGTGACGTACCGCGCGACCGGTGTGCTCAACTTCGCGCACGGCGCGATCGCGATGGTGTGCGCGTACGTACTGCGGCAGTGCGTGGTCGAGTGGGGGTGGCCGCTGTGGCCGGCCGCGGCGGTGACGCTCGTGATCCTGGCGCCGGGGATCGGCGTGGCCCTGGAGCGGTTCGTGTTCCGGCCGCTGGCGATTCTGGGCGGCGATCCGGCGCAGACCCTCGTCGCCTCCATCGGGGTCTTCGTGCTGCTGGTGGGCGGCGCGGCGGTGCTGTGGGGGCAGGGCGCGCGGGACGACGCGCCGGAGCTGGTGTCGGCCGACCCGTGGGGGCAGCTGGGCGTGGCGCTGCTGCTCGCCGCGGGGGTCGGGGCGGTGATCCGCTGGACGCGGTTCGGCACGGAGCTGCGGGCCGTGGTGGACGACCGGCAGCTCGCGGTGCTGGGCGGGATCGACGCGGACCGGGTTGCGGCCGCGGGCTGGGCGTTCGGCTCGTTCACGGCGGGCCTGACGGGCGTGCTGCTGGCGCCGTACGTCCGCCTCGACCCGTACGGGCTGCCGCTGCTCGTGATGGAGGTGGTGGCGGTCGCGGTGGCGGCGCGGATGCGCAGCCTGCCGGTGACGGTCGTCGTCGCCCTGGGCATCGGGGTCGCGCAGAGCCAGCTGACGCGACTGCACCCCTCCGGCTGGGCGGAGCCCCTGCTGCAGGCGGTGGGCGCGAACCTGTTCGTGGTGGCCCTGCTGGTCGCGTCCCTGGTCCTGCCCCGCATCGGCACCCGCGACGCCCTGCCGCGCACGGCCTCCGCGCGCGTGCCGACGCCGCAGGGCGCGTGGATAGTGGCCATCGTCCTGTTCCTGCTGCCGCTCGGCTTCGCCGGCCCCGACCTGCACACGTCCGTCCAGGTGCCGGCTTTGGGCGTGGTACTGCTCTCCCTGGTGGTGGTCACCGGCCGCGGCGGCCAGATCTCGCTGGGGCAGGCGGCGTACGCGGGTCTGGGCGCCCTGTTCACGGCACTGCTCGCGGCGGGCCGCTTCCCGGGTCTGCCCCGCCTGCCCGAACTCGCCGCGCTCGCCGCGGCGGTGGTCCTGGTCGCTCCCCTCGGCCTGCTCACCGGCTGGCCGGCCATCGGCCGCCGGGGCCTCGCCCTCGCGCTCGCGACGTTCGCGGTGGGCGTCGGCGTGAGCCGCTTCGTCTTCGCCCAGCCGTACGCCACCTCCGGACTCGCGCTGGACCGCCCCGCGGGCTTCGACGGCGACCACGCCTACTACGTGCTCGAACTGGCCCTGCTGGCGGCCGCGTTGCTGGCGACCCGGGCGCTGCGCCGGGGCCGCACGGGCCGCGCGCTGGCGGCCATGCGGGACCACGAGCCGGGCGCCCGCGCCGCGGGCGTCCAGGTCCCCTCGCTCAAGCTCCTGGCCTTCGTCTCGGGCGCCGCGCTGGCCGCCCTCGGCGGCGGCATGCTCGGCATGGGCGTGCGCGCCTTCGACCCCACCGCCTTCGACCCCGTCCGCGGCCTGCTGTGGTTCGCCGCGGTGGTGGTCCTCGGCGCCGACAGCACCCTGGGCGCCCTGCTGGCGGCGGCCTTGCTGGTGGGCCTGGACGCGGGCGCGCGCGGCGGTGTGGCGGCGGCCCTGATCGGCGTCCTGGCGGTCCTGGTCGGACGCTTCCCGGGCGGCCCGTACGAGGCGCTGCGCACGGGGGCGGAACGCCTGCGCCTGCGCCGGAGCGCGAAGCTGACACCAACGGGCTTGCGCGCACGCAACCGGCTACGGCCGGCAGCCGCCGATGGTGCCGGCGTCCCACAGGGGCCACCCGCACCCGACGACGAAAGCAGGACGTGTGGTGCGGGTGGGGAACCAGACCCGGCCGAAGGCCGGGTGCACCCGAACGAACCCGCACCCGAACTGTCGGCCCACGCCCTCCACGCCCGCTACGGCACCTTCACCGCCCTCGACGGCGTGGACCTGGACGTCACCCCCGGTCGTGTCACCGCGATCGTCGGCCCCAACGGCGCGGGCAAGAGCACCCTGTTCCACTGCCTCGCGGGCACCCTGCGCCCCACCCACGGCCGAGTGACCTTCGGCGGACGCGACATCACCCGTCTCCCCGCCCACGCCCGCACCCGCCTCGGCATCGCCCGGACCTTCCAGCAGCTCGCCGTCTTCCCCTCCCTGACCGTCGCCGAGAACGTCCGCGTCGGCGCCGAACAGGGCCGCCTGCACGACCCGGCGGCCGTGGAACGCGCGCTGCGGCTCCTGTCCCTCGACGGCCCGCTGCGATCCCTGCCCGCCGCCGGACTCCCCACCGGCACCCTCCGCCGCGTCGAACTCGCCCGGGCCCTGGCCGGCGGCCCCCGCGTCCTGCTGCTCGACGAACCGGCCGCCGGTCTCGACAGCGCGGAGGTCGCCGCCCTGGCGCGCGTGCTGAAGGCGCTCGCGGCCGACGGCACCGCCCTCCTCGTCGTCGAGCACGACCTCGACCTGGTCGCCGATCTCGCGGACGTGGTGCACGTGATGACGGCGGGCCGCATCGTCGCCTCGGGCCCGCCCGGGCACGTGCTCGACGCCCTCGGCACCACGGGGGCTGAGGCATGACCCTCTCGCTGCGCCACGCGCGCGTGCGCTACGGCCCCCTGGAGGCCCTGCACGGTGTCACGCTCGCCGCGCCCGGCCCCGGCCTCACCGTCCTGCTGGGCCGCAACGGCTCCGGCCGTACGACAGCCCTGCGCGCGCTGGCCGGCACGGTGCCGCTGTCGGGTGGCGCGGTGGTCTGGGACGGCGTCGACGTGACCCGGATGCCGGCCTTCGAGCGGGCCCGGCGCGGACTGTGCATGGTCCCCGAACGGCAGGCGGTCTTCGGCTCCCTGACGGTGCGCGAGAACCTGGAGCTGACCGCCCGCGACCACGCCGCCGCCCTCGACGCCTATCCGCAGCTGGTGCCGCTGCTCCCGCGCCGCGCCGGCACCCTGTCCGGCGGCGAGCAGCGCATGCTCGCCCTCTCCCGCGCCCTGCTGGCACGCGCGCGCGTGGTGCTCGTCGACGAGCCCGCGCAGGGCATGTCGCCGGCGGTCGCGGCGCGCACGTACGACCTCCTGGGCGCCCTCGACGCGTGCGTGGTGGTGGCCGAGCAGCGGTTGCCGCCCGGGCTCCAGGACCGCCCCGGTGTGCTGGTGTACGAACTGCGCCGCGGCGCCGTCGTGTTCAGCGGCGAGGCGGCCGAGCGGGAGCGTCGGTCAGGGGCGGGCCGAACTCCGCGCGGGCCCGGTGCGGCTCCAGGCCGCCGTCCGGGTCCTCCGGGGTGAGCGGCAACGCGCCGGGGGCCGCCTGGCCGGAGACGCCGGAGCTCATGTCGTCGGAGGGGTCGAGCCCCGGCAGGACGCCGTGGACGCCGAGCAGTTCCACGATCGACGCGAGCGTCCGGCCGGGCCGCGCGGTCAGTACGCGCCCTTCCAGCCGGTAGCGGTCCGAGCAGACGGGCCAGGAGTTCCAGCCCTGCTCGGCCAGCACCTTCTTGGCGACGGTGATCTGCTCCTCGCGCGTGGCGAGGTCCGCGCGGGCGGCGAACTTCAGCCCGCCGAAGGCCTTCCAGGTGGACTGCGCGAACTGCAGGCCCCCGTAGTAGCCGTTCCCGGTGTTGGCGTCCCAGCGCCGGCCGCTCTCGCACTCGGCGAGGCAGCCCCAGGGCCAGTGGTCCTTGGCGCAGTCACGGGCCACGCGCCCGGGCACGGCGTGCGGATGCTGGGATGCCGGTGCGGCCTGGGCGGCGGCAGGGGCGAGGAGGCCGGAGAGGGCGGCGGCCACGACGAGTGCGATCGGCATGCCGTACGTGCGGGTGCGACACCGGCGGAGCGTGCGGTGCCTGCGGGGCGTGCCGTACCTGTGGTGCGTGCGCAACATCGGGCCAAGGTAAGCAGTGGGCGGCCCCCGACCGCTCCGGCGCGTCCGGAGCGCCGGAGGGCCCCACCCGGTCGGACGACCGGACGGGGCCCGTGCCCGGTGAGGGGAGCGGCTCAGAGCTGGAGCTGCTGCCCGGGCACGATCATGTCGGGATCACCGCCGATGACGGACCTGTTGGCGGCGTACAGCTTCTGCCAGGTGGTCCCGTGCCGGGCGGCGATCTTGCTCAGGGTGTCGCCCGGGCGCACGGTGTAGTCACCGCGCGAGGAGCCACGGCTCGCGTGGCCCGTCGAGCGTGCCGGCGCCTTCGACGGCTTCTTCGACGGGGCTGCCTTGGTGGTCTTCGGGGTCTTGGCCGACTTGGTGGTCACCGAGCCGGAGGAGGCCGGCGCACTGCCGTACGCCCCGGCCCGGGCCGAGCAGACGGGCCAGGCGCCCCAACCCTGGGCGCGCTGGACCTTGGTCGCGACGGCGATCTGCTGGCTCTTGGAGGCCTTGTCGGCCGTCGACGCGTAGGCCGCTCCGCCGTACGCGCGCCAGGTGCCGGCGGAGAACTGGAGCCCGCCGTAGTAGCCGTTGCCGGTGTTGATGTGCCAGTTGCCGCCGCTCTCGCACCGGGCGATGCGGTCCCACACTCCGTTGTCGGCAGCCGCGGCGTTCCCGGTCGCGGCCAGCAGGCCGAGCGGGGCGGCGAGCAGTGCGGCCCCGGCGAGGACCGCCGTCGTACGAGTCGGCGTCCTACGAGCGTTGTCGTGACGATCGCTGCCGTGCGTGGTATCGGCACATTCGGACATGAAGTTCCCTCTCGAACAACCCGGGGTCCCCCTGACCGGGCGCGCCCTCCCCCTCACCTGAGTGGTCGTCACGCCAGGCCCCGTCCGCCGGAGGTGATGCTGAGCTGGCGTGTTGCGGCCGGCGGACGTACCCGAGCGGTGCTCGTTGCACACGGCGGAGGAATCTAGAGAGCCTGTCGAGCCGTCAGCAACCAACTCCTTGTCATTCCAGGCCAGTTCGCCGTTACCGCCGGTAGCAGCGACTTCCGGACACCCACTTCATTCGCGGATTTCATGATTTGTCGGCCTGAGACCCGGACGATCTGTGACTCACCTCACGAAACCAACTTCCTTGGATTTCCAAGGACTTGACGGTGAGTGCCCGATTCCGTACATGCGGTGACCCTGTGCGGTGGATGGTTCGATTCCGTTCGCCGTCAGGCGTGACTCCCGCCACAGATCACCCGTTGTCTTCTTCATGAGCCCGGGCCCACCCGGTTCACGGGCCGGGAGCCACCCGGCCCCGCCGCGCACCACGACCCCGAGGGAGCCACCCGTGCCGCGCATGCTCGACGTCAGCGACCAGGTACGCGCCGAGATCGGCGACGAAGAAGCCGACCGGCTGCTCGCCGGAGAGAACCCGGGCAGTTACGACTGCACGTCCTGCCGCACCCCGGGCGACTCCGAACAGGAGCGCACCAGCACCGTCCTGTTCATCGGCGAGGAGACCGCCGTCCTCGCCTTCGCCCACGCCACCTGCCTGCCCTCGCAGGTCGTCCAGGTCACCGAGGAGCAGCTGCAGGGCGCGGTGCGGTCCATCTCCGGCAACACGGTGGACATGGACCCGGCGCAGGCCGTCCCGGAGCAGGCCGTGCTCGGCGTGACGAGCGGACTCGTCCTGATCGCAGGCGAGTTGCACCCGGCGCTGGTCGTCGAGCCGACCGGCCCCATCGTGCGGCCCGGCACCACGGAGGCCGGCGACGACTTCCTGCCGCTGCTCATCGAGCAGGGGTTCATGCCGCTGAGCGAGCTGGCCGAGGTGCCGCCGGTGCTGCACGGCTGGTCGGTGCTGCTCGCGATGGGCCAGCTGCACGCCGTGCTCCAGCCCGGCAGCAACGGCGGTCAGCCGGTGGCCTGGTGGCAGGCCCATCAGCCGCTCCAGGTCACCGAGGGCTGGCGGACGGCCGCCAACAAGCTCCAGCAGGTGCTCCTGTTCGCCGCCCCGGTGGGCTCCATCGGGCGCCAGCCACGCGAGGACCTGCTGCGGGACGCGCTGGACAAGGCGGCGGCCAACGGCAAGCTCGTCGGTGTGGCCATGCCCCTCGCCGGGACGTGAGTGCGCCCGGCGCGTGCGCCCAACGGGGCCGGCCCTGGCCGCATCTCCTGAGGTCCGGGGTCGTTTGGACATACGTGCACCCATACGACGTTCCCCGCCGCCAGTCCCTCCAGCCGATTCCGTCCGCGCGGTCGGCCCAGGACGTCCCGGGCGGCCCCTCGGCCACGCCCATCTACGACGCCCTCTACGCCGAGTACGTCAAGTCCTTCCGTACGCTGCCGGGCGACCGCAGCGGCGAGGAGGAGCTGGGGTTCACCGCCTTCGGGAACATCCCGCACGGCGCGGGGATGTACACCAGACACCGGCCGGGCTCCTTCAGCAGTTCCTACAGCGCCTACAGTGCGGGAGCCGTCAGCGCCCGGCAGCAGTCGCAGTGGCAGCGCATCGGATCGGCCGGGCACCAGGCCTCGGGGCTGCACCACCTGCCGGCGGCGCTGCCGCCCGGCCCGCGCGGCGTCCACTGACCCCACGGACATGACGAAGGGGCGGCCCCCACCGGGGCCGCCCCTTCGTCATGTCGGACTACTTCTTCCTGCCGCGCTTCTCGCGCACCCGCACCGAGATGTGGATGGGCGTGCCCTCGAAGCCGAACTCCTCGCGCAGCCGGCGCTCGACGAAGCGCCGGTAGCCCGCCTCGATGAAGCCGGAGGCGAACAGCACGAACCGCGGGGGCTTGGTGCCGGCCTGCGTGCCGAAGAGGATGCGGGGCTGCTTGCCGCCGCGGATCGGGTGCGGGTGGGCGGCGACCAGCTCACCGAGGAAGGCGTTCAGCCGGCCGGTCGGCACACGGGTCTCCCAGCCCGCGAGCGCCGTCTCGATCGCCGGGACCAGCTTCTCCATGTGGCGGCCGGTCTGCGCCGAGACGTTGACCCGGGGCGCCCAGGCGACCTGGCCGAACTCGGTCTCGATCTCCCGCTCCAGGTAGTAGCGGCGCTCCTCGTCGAGGGTGTCCCACTTGTTGTAGGCGATGACCATGGCGCGGCCCGCGTCGACGGCCATGGTGACGATCCGCTGGTCCTGGACCGAGATGGACTCGGATGCGTCGATCAGGATGACCGCCACCTCGGCCTTCTCGACGGCCGCGGCCGTACGCAGCGAGGCGTAGTAGTCGGCGCCCTGCTGGAGGTGGACGCGCTTGCGGATGCCGGCCGTGTCGACGAACTTCCAGGTGACGCCGCCGAGTTCGATGAGCTCGTCGACCGGGTCGCGGGTGGTGCCCGCCAGCTCGTTGACGACGACGCGCTCCTCGCCCGCAACCTTGTTGAGCAGGGAGGACTTGCCGACGTTCGGGCGGCCGATGAGGGCGATCCGGCGGGGGCCGCCGATCCCGGCGCCGCCGAAGGTCTGCTCGGGGGCGTCCGGCAGCGCCTCCAGGACGGCGTCCAGCATGTCGCCGGTGCCGCGGCCGTGCAGGGCGGAGACCGGGTGCGGCTCGCCGAGACCCAGCGACCACAGGTAGGCCGCGTCCGCCTCGCCGCTCGGGCCGTCGACCTTGTTGGCGGCCAGCACCACGGGCTTGCCGGCCTTGCGCAGCAGCCGTACGACCGCCTCGTCGGTGTCGGTGGCACCGACCTTGGCGTCGACGACGAACACGACGGCGTCGGCGGCCTCGATCGCGTACTCGGCCTGGGCGGCCACGGAGGCGTCGATGCCGAGGACGTCCTGCTCCCAGCCGCCGGTGTCGACGACCTTGAAGCGGCGGCCCGCCCACTCGGCCTCGTAGGTGACGCGATCGCGGGTGACGCCGGGCTTGTCCTCGACGACCGCCTCGCGGCGGCCGATGATGCGGTTCACCAGGGTCGACTTGCCGACGTTCGGGCGGCCGACGACGGCGAGGACGGGCAGCGGTCCGTGGCCGGCCGCCTCGATGGCGCCCTCCACGTCCTCGAGGTCGAAGCCCTCTTCCGCGGCGAGCTCCATGAACTCCGCGTACTCGGCATCGCCAAGTGCTCCGTGGTCGTGCTCTTCGGAAGAGCCCTCGGAGTGGATGTGGTCGTTCATGAAGTCCGTACCTCGTTCATCGTGGTGGTCGGTGGAACACCCGGGTTTCTGCCGGTTGATCCACTACTCAGTGTCGCCTAGCGGCTGGTGAGCCGCCTGGCGTTTTCCAGGTGCGCGGTGAGCTGCTTCTGGATGCGCTCGGTCGCCTCGTCGAGCACCTTGCGCGTACGCCGTCCGCTGCCGTCGCCCGCCTCGAAGGGCTCGCCGAAGACGACGTCGACGCGGCTGCGCAGCGGAGGCAGCCCCTTGACCAACCGCCCGCGCCGCTCGGAACTTCCCAGCACGGCGACCGGGACGACCGGGGCGCCGCTGCGGACGGCGAAGTAGGCGAGCCCGGCGCGCAGGGAGGCGAAGTCGCCCTCGCCGCGGGTGCCCTCGGGGAAGATGCCGAGGACGCCGCCCTCGGACAGCACCTCGAGGGCCTGCGTTATGGCCGTGCGGTCGGCGGTCGAGCGGTCCACCTTCAGCTGGCCGATGCCCGTCAGGAACGGCCCCAGCGGCCCGACGAACGCCTCCTTCTTGATCAGGAAGTGCATCGGCCGGGGCGAGACGCCGAGGACCATCGGGCCGTCGATGTTGTGCGAGTGGTTGACGGCGTAGATCGCCGGACCGGTCGCGGGCACCTTCCAGGCGCCGAGCACGCGCGGCCGCCACAGGCCGTACATCAGGCCGACGCCGATGCGCCGCCCGACCTCGGCGCCCTTCTCGGAGGGAGCAGTCACTTCCCGGCCCGCTTCTCCTCGACGAGGGTGACGACGCACTCGATGACCTGCTGGAGCGTGAGCTCGGTGGTGTCCACCTCGACCGCGTCGTCCGCCTTGGCGAGCGGCGAGGTCTTGCGGGAGGAGTCGGCCGCGTCGCGCTTGATCAGCGCCTCGCGGGTCGCGTGCACGTCGGCGTTCTTGAGCTCGCCGCTGCGGCGGGCGGCGCGGGCCTCGGGAGAGGCGGTGAGGAAGATCTTCAGGTCGGCGTCGGGCAGCACGGTCGTACCGATGTCACGGCCCTCGACCACGATGCCCCGCTCCGCCGCGGCGGCCACCGAGCGCTGCAGCTCGGTGATCCGGGCCCGCACCTCGGGCACCGCGCTGACCGCGCTGACCCGGGAGGAGACCTCCTGGGTGCGGATCGGCCCGGCCACGTCCACGCCGTCGACCGTGATCGTCGGGTGCGCCGGGTCCGTGCCGGAGACGATCTCGGCCTTGCCGGCCACGTCGGCGATCGCCGTCGGGTCCTCGATGTCGATCCCGTTGGTCACCATCCACCAGGTGATCGCCCGGTACTGGGCACCGGTGTCCAGGTAGCTCAGGCCGAGCTGCGCGGCGACGGCCTTCGACGTGCTCGACTTGCCGGTGCCGGCGGGGCCGTCGATGGCGACAATCACGGGCTGGGCGGCGCCGTTTTCCACGGGGGGACACCTTCCTGGTGCGGTGTGGCGAGTGGTGGGCGGGGCGCGAGGGCGCCCCGCACAAGGTTACTGGCTCGCCGGCACCCTTCTTACAGGCGGATGATCCGGGTGATCACCTGGCCGGCGTGGGCCCGCTCACTGCCTGATCGCCCAGCCCCGCTCGCGCAGCGCCGCCGTGAGCACCGGCGCCGCCTGCGGCTCCACCATCAGCTGCACCAGGCCCGCCTGCTGGCCGGTGGCGTGCTCGATGCGCACGTCCTCGATGTTGACCCCGGCCCGCCCGGCGTCGGCGAAGATCCGGGCCAGCTGACCGGGCTGGTCGTCGATGAGGACGGCCACGACCTCGTACGCCCGCGGCGCGGAGCCGTGCTTGCCCGGGACGCGCACCTGCCCGGCGTTCCCGCGCCGCAGGACGTCCTGGATGCCGGCCGTGCCCTCGACCCGCTTGGCCTCGTCGGAGGACTGCAGGGAGCGCAGGGCCCGGACCGTCTCGTCCAGGTCGGCGGCGACGTCGGAGAGCAGGTCGGCCACCGGGCCGGGGTTGGCGGACAGGATGTCGATCCACATCCGGGGGTCGGACGCGGCGATCCGGGTGACGTCCCGGATGCCCTGGCCGCACAGCCGTACGGCCGCCTCCTCGGCGTTCTCCAGCCGGGCCGCCACCATGCTGGAGACCAGGTGGGGCATGTGGGAGACCAGGGCGACGGCGCGGTCGTGGGCGTCGGCGTCCATCACGACCGGCACGGCGCGGCAGTGCGAGACCAGCTCCAGGGCGAGGTTCAGCACCTCGGTGTCGGTGTCCCGGGTCGGGGTGAGGACCCAGGGGCGGCCCTCGAAGAGGTCGCCGGTCGCGGCGAGCGGGCCGGACTTCTCGCGGCCCGACATGGGGTGCGTCCCGATGTACGCCGACAGGTCCAGGCCCAGCGCCTCCAGCTCGCGCCGCGGGCCGCCCTTGACGCTGGCCACGTCGAGGTAGCCGCGGGCCACGCCCCGGCGCATGGCGTCGGCCAGCACGCCGGCCACATGGGCGGGCGGCGCGGCGACGATCGCGAGGTCGACGGGTCCGGCGGGCGCCTCGTCGGTGCCGGCGCCGAGCGCCGCGGCCGTACGGGCCTGCTCCGGGTCGTGGTCGGCGAGGTGGACGACGACGCCCCGCTGGGACAGGGCGGCGGCGGCGGACGTGCCGATGAGCCCGGTGCCGATGACGAGCGCGGTCCTCACTGGGCGATGTCCTTGCGCAGGGCGGCCGCGGCGCCGAGGTAGACGTGGGCGATGTCGGCGCGGGACCGGTCGGACTCGATGTGCGCGAGGACGCGCACGACACGGGGCATGGCGCCCTCGATGTCCAGCTCCTGCGCGCAGATCAGCGGAACGTCGACGATGCCGAGCTTGCGGGCGGCGGCCGCCGGGAAGTCGCTGTGCAGATCGGGCGTGGCCGTGAACCAGATGCTGATCAGGTCGTCGGCGGTCAGGGCGTTGCGCTCGATGATGGCGGTGAGCAGGGCCCCGACCTGCTCGTCCATGTGGCCGGCCTCGTCCCGCTCCAGTTGGACGGCTCCCCGGACCGCTCGTACCGCCACGGCTTGGCTCCTTGCTGTTCTACGGATCGGCTCTACGACCGTCCAGCGTAGTCAAGCCCGCGGCGAGCGGGTGGGCGGCGCCCGCCCGCTGAGACGGGAGAGCACCGCGCACACCGCTCGCCGCGGGTACCGGAGACATTGCCAATGTCACCGAATCGCCCCAATTCCGCTACTTGGCGTCGGACGCCCCTCTGCGCCTCTTTACGCCGGGCCCGCGGTCCGCTCTGATGGCAGGACACTCGCCTCGGGGGAGGCCCGTATGAAGCGTCCTGGACCGCTGCTCACCTTGCTCGCGGGACTGCTGCTCGGCCTGTTCATGCTGATTCTCAATACGACGACCGGGACGCAGACCGCCTCGTCGACGTACAAGAAGGAGCCGCCCGCCGCCTCGGCGTCACCGGCTCCGGCCAAGTCCACCGCGTCACCGAAGCCGTCGCCGTCGCGGTCCGCGGTGACCGACGCAAGTTACGCCGGACGGACGGACGACGACTCCTCCGCCGTCGCCGTCTCGGTGCACGACGGCAGGGCGATCGCGTACTTCTGCGACGGCCGCTCCAAGGAGTCGTGGCTTAAGGGCGCCGTCAAGGCCGACGGCAGCATGCGGCTGACCGGCAGGGACGGCGCCGAGCTGAACGGCACCGTGAAGGAGAACAAGCGCATCCGCGGCTCGGTCGACATCGGCGGCGGGCACTACGCCTTCACCGCCGACAAGGCCAAGAAGCCGTCCGGGCTGTACCGGGCGACGGCCACCGTGCGCGGGGCGAAGATCGACGGCGGCTGGATCGTCCTGCAGAACGGCCGGCAGGTCGGCGTCGTCACCCGGAACGCGAAGGCCTCGGCCGCACCGGCCATCGACCCGGCCACGGGTGCGGTGACGGTCGACGGGCAGCAGCTCACGGCCCGTCCTGTGACCCCCTGACACCACCTTCCGCTCCAGGGAGCCGACCATGACCGTCGACCCGAACGCCGCCACACAGAGCTTCCCGCCCCCGCAGCCGGCCCGCCGCGCTCCGGGCGCCGCCCGCTACCTCGTCCCGGCCCTGGTGGCCGCCGCGGTGGCGGTCGGCCTCGGCGTCTACGGCCGGACGCACGACCCGGCCGGGACCGCCTTCAACATCGCGGGCTTCAGCAGCACGGGCGCCGTGAAGTCCTGGCTTGCGACGACCGCGTTCTTCTTCGCGCTCGTCCAGCTGGTCAGCGCCTTCATGGTGTACGGCAAGCTGCCGGGCCCGCGCTGGGCGCCGAAACTGCACCGCTGGTCGGGGCGGATCGCGTTCGTCGTGGCCGTCCCGGTCGCCGTCCACTGCCTGTACGCGCTGGGGTACCAGACGTACGAAACACGCGTGATGGCCCATTCCATCCTGGGTTGTTTCTTCTTCGGTGTTTTCAGTGCAAAGATGCTACTGCTCCGCTCGGAGCGGCTGCCGGGCTGGCTATTGCCGCTCGTCGGCGGACTGGTCTTCACCGCGCTCACCCTCATCTGGCTGACCTCGGCCCTCTGGTTCTTCCGTACGTTCGGAGTGACGACATGACCCACCGCTCGACCCGACGCACGGTCCTCCTCGCGACGGGCGCGGCCACGCTCGCCGCGGGCTGCAGCAAATACGGCGACGGCAACGACTCCGGATCGTCGTCCGTGCAGGCCTCCGGCGGGCAGGAGCTCGCGAAGACGGCCGACATCCCGGTCGGCGGCGGCAAGATCTTCAAGAACGAGAAGGTCGTGGTGACGCAGCCGAAGAAGGACGAGTTCAAGGCCTTCTCGGCGGTCTGCACCCACCAGGGCTGCACGGTGAGCGCCGTCGCGGACGGCACCATCAACTGCCCCTGCCACGGCAGCAAGTACCGCATCGCGGACGGCTCGGTGGCGGGCGGCCCGGCGCCGAAGCCGCTGCCCGAGGAGCAGATCGACGTGCAGGGAAATTCGATCCGGCTGGCGTGAGGCGCCGCGTACGCTCCCGGGCATGCACCCCGAGACCCTGGTACGCGACCACACGATCTACGCCTGCGTGATGGGTTCGCGCGCCTTCGGTCTGGCGACGGAGGGCAGCGACACCGACCGGCGGGGCGTGTTCCTCGCGCCCACGCCGCTGTTCTGGCGCTTCGAGAAGCCGCCGACGCATGTCGAGGGGCCGGCCGAGGAGCAGTTCAGCTGGGAGCTGGAGCGCTTCTGCGAGCTGGCGCTGCGCGCGAATCCGAACATCCTGGAGTGCCTGCACTCCCCGCACGTGGAGCACGTCGACGACACCGGCCGTGAACTGCTCGCGCTGCGCGGGGCGTTCCTCTCCCGCCGGGCCCACGAGACCTTCGCGCGCTATGCGCTCGGCCAGCGCAGGAAGCTGGAGGCGCACGTCCGCCTGCACGGCGCCCCGCGCTGGAAGCACGCCATGCACCTGCTGCGCCTGCTGATCAGCTCCGGGGACCTGCTGCGCACCGGCGCCCTGACGATCGACGTCGGCGACCGGCGCGAGTCGCTGCTCGCCGTCAAGCGCGGCGAGGTCCCCTGGCCCGACGTCGAGTCCTGGATGAACCGGCTGGCGGGCGAGGCGGACGAGGCCGCCCGCCGCAGCCCGCTGCCCGAGGAGCCGGACCGGCGCCGCGTCGAGGCGTTCCTCGTCCGGGTCCGCCGCTCATCGGCCCTCCAGCCGGATGCGTACGAGGAAGTCGTGCAGGGCGTCGTGGACGGTGGCGGCCGCGGGTAGCGCCGAGGCCGCCTGCGCCTCGTCCAGCACGGCGTGCAGCCGCTCGACGTCCGCCGCCACGCGCGCGTGGTCGACGTCCGCGTCCCCGTGCTCGCGTTCCGCCTTCGCCGCGATCAGGTCGGGCAGGTAGGCCGGCGCGTCCACTTCTCCCAGCAGCGTGGGCAGATGGGCCCGCACCTCGCCGCTGCGCATCAGATGGATGCCGGTGAGCAGCACCCGGAACGTGTAGAGCAGCGGCTTGAGTTCACCGGTCCTGCCGAACAGGCGCCACTGCGTCGCCGCGAACCCCCGGTAGTGGTGGGCGTGATGACTGGTGATCACTCCGGGTGCGAGTGCGGCGAGTTCGCGGTGCGCGTCGGTGGTGTGCACGACCAGGGGGGAGAGCAGCTGCTCCAGCACGTAGCCGTTGCGGCGCAGCATCAGCCGGACGAACTTGCGGACGTCGTGCGTGACGAGGTCCATCTCGACGCCGTCCCGGTCCCACATCCGGGACCGGGTCTCCTCGGGCTCCCGCAGCCCGACGAGGTCCGCGGCCGGCAGCAGGTGCGTGCCGCGCAGGTCCACGTCCGAGTCGCGGGACGGGAAGCCGTAGAGATGCGCGCCGGAGACGGTCGCGAACAGCACCGGGTCGGGCTGTTCGGCGACCACCGGGGTGAGGTCGATGGCGAGGGCGTCGATCATCCCTCAAGAATCCCAGAGAGCTCCGAGGGTCAGCAGGTCGCTCCCGTACTCGATGCGGTCGGCCCATTCCGTCGGCCAGGCGTCCGCGCCGGTCCAGGCACCCGCGAAGGCACCCGCGAGCGCGGCGACGGAGTCGGAGTCGCCGGAGGTGCAGGCGGCCCGCCGCAGGGCCGTGACCGGTTCGTCGACGAACAGCAGGAAGCACAGCAGGCCGGTCGCCAGGGCCTCCTCGGCGATCCAGCCCGCGCCGGTGGCCAGGCACGGGTCGGTCTCCGGGGAGACCGTGCGCACGGCGTCCCCCAGGCGGTCGAGGACCTCCAGGCACTCGTCCCAGCCCCGCGCGATGAACGCCCCGGGCGAGGCGTCCCCGGCGCGCGTCCACAGGTCGCCGAGCCAGGACCGGTGGTAGCGGCTGCGGTTCTCGATGGCGTACGACCGCAGCCGGCCGACGAGTCCCGTCGGCTCGACGTCCTCGGCGAGCAGCCGAACGGCGTGGGCGGTGAGGTCGGACGCGGCGAGCGCGGTCGGATGCCCGTGCGTGAGCGCGGCCTGCAACTGGGCCGCGCCCGCGCGCTGTTCGGCGCTGAGTCCGGGGACGAGGCCGACGGGCGCCACGCGCATGTTGGCGCCGCAGCCCTTGGAGTTGGTCTGGCTCGCCTCCTGCCAGGGCCGGCCCTCGTCCTCCAGCAGGTCGCAGGCGCGCAGACAGGTGTTGCCCGGCGCCCGGTTGTTGTCCGGCGACCGGTACCACTTCACGAACTCCTCGCGCAGCGGCCGCTCCAGCCCCTGCGGCGAGAGCACCCCGCGGTCTGTCGCGGTGCGCAGCGCCCGCCCCACGGCCAGGGTCATCTGCGTGTCGTCGCTGACGAGCGCGGGCGTGGGCAGCGGCATCTGCCGCCACGGCCCGTGCTTGGTGAGGATCGCGGGCACGTCGTCGAACTCGGTCGGGTAGCCGAGCGCGTCCCCGAGCGCGAGACCGGTCAACGCCCCGGTGGCGGCTTGCTTGTCGACGAGGTCGTTCATGCGGGGCGTCCTTCCGGGGACGGTCTCAGGAGGGGCGGGTGCAGGGCCGTGGCCGGTCCCGCGCGGTAGAGCGCGGCGGGCTTGCCGCGTCCGCCGGTCAACCGGGCGGCGCCGGCGAGCGGTTCGACGAATCCGGGCGTGGCGAGCACCTTGCGGCGGAAGTTGGGCCGGTCGAGGGTGGTGCCCCACACGGCCTCGTAGACCTGCTGCAGCTCGCCGAGGGTGAACTCGGGCGGGCAGAAGGCGGTGGCGAGGCAGGTGTACTCGAGCTTGGCGCCGACACGTTCGTGGGCGTCGGCCAGGATCGCGTCGTGGTCGAAGGCGAGCGGGCCGGCCGAGCCGTACGGCAGCCAGCTCGCCCGTGCCGCGTCCGAGCCGGCGTGCGGTTCGGGCGCGTCGGGCAGCAGCGCGGTGAAGGCCACGGACACGACCCGCATCCGCGGGTCGCGGTCGGGCTCGCTGTACGTCCGCAGCTGTTCCAGGTGGAGCCCGGTGACGTCCGCGAGGCCGGTCTCCTCGGCGAGTTCGCGCCGGGCCGCCGTCTCGGCGGACTCGCGCGGCTCGACGAAGCCGCCGGGCAGCGCCCAGCGGCCGGCGAAGGGGTCCTGCCCGCGCTCGACGAGCAGGACGTGCAGGGCGCCGTCGCGGACGGTGAGGACGGCGAGGTCGACGGTGACGGCGAAGGGCTCGTAGGCGTACTTGTCGTAGCCCGCGTGGTCGTGGCCCGCCTGATCGAAGGTCATGCACAGCCACCCCCTTTAATGGTCACTACGACTATAAACAGGATCCGTGTGCTTCCACAAGGCCGGCCGGGGTAACCGGGCTTGCATGGGCGAGATCCTGGTGGGCACGTGTTCGTGGACGGATCGGGCGCTGATCGGAAGCGGGTGGTACCCGGAGGGACGGCGCGATCCGGAGGGCCGATTGCGCCACTACGCCGAGCGGTTCCCGGTCGTCGAGGCCGACTCGGCGTACTACGCGCTGCCCAGCGCCCGCACCAGCCGGCTGTGGGCCGAGCGCACGCCGGACGGCTTCGTCTTCGACGTGAAGGCGTTCTCGCTCCTGACCGGGCACCCCACGCGCCGCGCCGCGATGCCGGACGGGCTGGCGCCCGAGCCGCGCGACCCGAAGGTGCTGGACGCGGTGTGGGCGCTGTTCACCGAGGGGATCGAGCCGCTGCGCGCGGCCGGGCGGCTCGGCAGCGTGCTCTTCCAGCTGCCGCCGTGGTTCCGGCCCGGCAAGCGGGCCGGTGAGTTCCTGCAGGAGTGCGTCGAGCGGACCGCGGGCTGGCCGGTGTCCGTGGAGTTCCGGCACCCCGGCTGGTGGCGGCCGGAGTGGGCGGACGCGACGCGCGCGCTGCTGACCCGGTACGGCCTGACGGCCGTCGGGGTCGACATGACGCAGACACTGCCCACGTCCGTCCCGCCCGTCACACCGGTCACCTCGTCGCGGCTGTCGGTCGTGCGCTTCCACGGCCGCAGCCCGGACTGGGGAGCCGGCAGCAAGGAGGACCGCTTCCGCCACGACTACGACGAGGACGAACTCGCCGATTGGCTCCCCCGGTTGCGGGACCTGGCACGGCAGGTCCAGGAGGTCCACGTCCTGTTCAACAACTGCTGCGGAGCCGCCGCGGTCCATGCCGCCGAACGCATGCGCCGACTGCTCGGCGCCACGAGCGGACCGGGCGCACAGCCCACCACGGCGACCGGCGAACCGTGACAGCCCTCAGTCGCTCCGTCCCAGGAAGGCCAGCAGCCGCAGCTCAGGCCCGGCGCCCGCCGGTACGGTGACCGGCTCGGCGAACCGGACGCCCCGGTCCTCATCGGCGACCACGCACCGCGCGACGGGCAGCAGCTCGCCCGCGAGCGGGGCCGGGATGGGGCGCGGACGCCCGCAGGCCTGCGCGACGTCCCACCCGTGGACGGCGATCTCCACGGACCCCACGGCTGCCATGAGCCGCATGTCCAGCGGCAGTTCGCCCACCACCACCCGCTCCCCCGGCCCGGCCGCCCACGCGCCGAGCACGGCGCACGCGCGCGTGCGGAACGCACAGGCGGGATCGGCCCCCTCAGGCTCCTGCGGGAACAGGCCGATCCGCCCGCCCGTCAGCCCCTCGTGCAGGGTGTCCAGCGAGTCGTGGAGATGACCGATCAGCTCCCCCAGGTCCCATCCGGCGCACGGCGTGCCGCGTTCCAGCTGCCCGGGCACCACCCCGGCGACGCTGCCCAGCGCGTAGGCGAGCGAACGCTCCAGCAGCTCCCCCGCGTTCACGGCAGCACCCGCGCAGCACGCGCGACACGGGCCCTCAGCGGCCCCTCAGGGGCCTGGAACGGCCCGGCCGGCCCGCGGGGAGCCGGACGCCTCGCGGGGCGCTCCAGCGCCCCCTGACCCGCGGCGGCGGCGATCCCGCCGGCATCGTCGCGGTCCGTCGTCGTAGCCATGTCTGCCACTCCTCTCGCCGGTCACGCAGTACAGACCGGCGAGAGGGCGGAAATGCATCGGCCGCGACCCGCCGAAGCGCGAACGGTCAGAGATCGACTTCCTGCATCAGCATGCCGACCTCGGTGTTGGACAGCCGCCGCAGCCAGCCGGACTTCTGGTCGCCCAGGGTGATCGGCCCGAAGGCCGTGCGCACCAGCTTCTCGACCGGGAAGCCGGCCTCCGCGAGCATGCGCCGCACGATGTGCTTGCGGCCCTCGTGCAGGGTGACCTCGACCAGGTAGTTCTTGCCGGTCTGCTCGACGACCCGGAAGTGGTCCGCGCGCGCGTACCCGTCCTCCAGCTGGATGCCGTCCTTGAGCTTCTTGCCCAGGTCGCGCGGGATCGGGCCGACGATGGCGGCGAGGTAGGTCTTCTTCACGCCGTACTTGGGGTGCGTCAGCCGGTGCGCCAGCTCGCCGTGGTTGGTGAGCAGGATGACACCCTCGGTCTCGGTGTCGAGCCGGCCGACGTGGAAGAGCCGGGTCTCACGGTTGGTGACGTAGTCCCCGAGGCACTGCCGCCCCTCGGGGTCCTCCATCGTGGAGACGACACCGGCCGGCTTGTTCAGCGAGAAGAACTGGTACGACTGCGTCGCGACCGTCAGGCCGTCGACCTTGACCTCGTCCTTCTCCGGGTCGACCCGCTTGCCCTGCTCCAGCACGATCTCGCCGTTGACCTCGACCCGCGCCTGCTCGATCAGCTCCTCGCAGGCACGCCGGGAGCCGTAGCCGGCGCGCGCGAGGACCTTCTGCAGCCGCTCGCCCTCCTGCTCGGCGCCCGGGAAGGTCTTGGGCGGCTTGACGTCCTTCTTGCCCGCGTACCGCTCGCGGTTGCGCTCCTCGGCCCGGGCGTCGTACTCACGGGAGCTCGCCGGAGCCGTACGGCCGCGCCCGGTGCCCTGGCCCTGCCTGGGCCCGCCCTTTGCGCCGCCGCGCGCCGAGGCGCCGCGACCCGACTTCGGGCCGTCCTGGGTGGCGCCGGGGCCCACGTCGTAGCGGCGCTCCTCCGGGCGCGGCTTCTTCGGCCGGCCCCCCTGCTTGTCGTCACGGGAGTTGCCGGCGCCGCGGTAATTACCGCGACCGCCACTGCTCCCGCCGCGGCCGCCGCTGTTGCCACCACGGCTCCCGCCGTTGTTTCCGCTGCTGTTCCTGCCGCTGCTGCTTCGCATCAAAATTCCGTCGTCGTCGTGTCAGTCAGGGTCGACGTGGGTCCGTCGTCCGGGTCCGGAGCATCCGGATCGAACGACGGCACGGCTTCCTGGGTCTCGGCCTCGATCGCCTCCGCCTCCGGGAGGAAGGGCGCGAGCTCCGGGAGCTCGTCCAGACCGCGCAGGCCCATCCGCTCCAGGAAGTAGTTCGTCGTCGTGTACAGGATCGCACCTGTTTCGGGTTCCGTGCCCGCCTCCTGGACCAGACCCCGCTGCAGGAGGGTGCGCATGACCCCGTCGCAGTTGACTCCTCGTACCGCCGAGACGCGGCTGCGGCTCACCGGCTGGCGGTAGGCGACGACCGCCAGCGTCTCCAGGGCGGCCTGGGTGAGGCGGGCCGTCTGGCCGTCCAGCACCAGCCGCTCGACGGCGGGCGCGTACTCGGCGCGGCTGTAGAAGCGCCAGCCGCCGGCCACGAACCGCAGCTCGAAGCCGCGGCCCTGCACCGCGTAGTCGTCGGCCAGCTCCCGCAGGGCCTTCCCGATCTGCCGCCTGGGCCGCTCCAGGATCTTCGCCAGGTGCTCCTCGCTCGCGGGCTCGTCCACGACCATGAGGACGGCCTCCAGGGCCGGCTTGAGGTCGAGGTCGGCGACGCCGCGGAGCCCTGCCGGGAGTTCCTCGGTCTCCTCGGTCATGCTTTCTTCTCCTCCTTGGGCTCCTCGGGCGGCCGGTCGAACTCGTCGGTGACCATCGGCGTCCCCTCGCCCTCGCCACCGGTCCAGCGCACGACCAGATCGCCGAGCGCGGTCTCCTGGTCCAGCGCGACGGCCTTCTCGCGGTACAGCTCCAGCAGGGCCAGGAACCTCGCCACGACGGTCAGGGTGTCGTCGGTGTCCTCCACCAGCGCCCGGAAACTGGCCTCGCCGAGTTCGCGCAGCCGCGCGACCACGATCCCGGCCTGCTCCTGCACGCTCACCAGGGGCGCATGGATGTGGTCGACGTAGACCTGCGGCTTCGGCTTGGGCTGCATCGCCTTGACCGCGAGCTTCGCGAAGCCCTCGGGGCCGATGCTGATGACCACCTCGGGCAGCAGCTCGGCGTGGTGCGGTTCGAGGCCGACGGTACGGGGGTAGCGGCGGGCCTCCTCCTCCAGCCTCGTGTTGAAGATGTCGGCGATCTGCTTGTACGCGCGGTACTGCAGGAGCCGCGCGAACAGCAGGTCACGGGCCTCCAGCAGCGCGAGGTCCGCCTCGTCCTCGACCTCGGCGGAGGGCAGCAGCCGGGCGGCCTTCAGATCGAGCAGCGTCGCCGCGACGACCAGGAACTCGGTCGTCTGGTCCAGGTCCCAGTCGGGCCCCATGGCCCGGATGTGCGCCATGAACTCGTCGGTCACCTTCGACAGCGCGACCTCGGTGACGTCCAGCTTGTGCCTGGAGATCAGCTGCAGGAGCAGGTCGAAAGGGCCCTCGAAGTTGGACAGCCGGACCTTGAAGACACCGTCGGCGGGCTCTTCGGGCGCCTCGCCCTCCGGTTCGACGAGTTCGGCGGGAGCGGCGGCAGCGGCCTCAGGCAGCGGCTCCGGCTCGGGCGGTGCGGCGACCACGGGTTCCGGCGCCACGGGCTCCGGGACCACGGGCTCCGGGACCACGGGCTCCGGGACCACCGGTTCCAGCTCTATGGGGGCCGCTTCCACTAGGGCCGGCTCCACGGGCGCCGGCTCCGGCTCGACCGGCGGAGCCACAGGCGCCGCTCCCGGCCCCCGTCCCAGCACACGCCGCCGACCGCCGGAGGCAGCAGCACCGGCGCCGGGGGCGGGAACGTCGTTCGAGGTCATGGCCCCCGCAGGCTATCGCTACCGCCCGCGCAGCCGACGTACGAGGATGCTCGCGTCCCCTCGGGACTCCAGGTCGGCCAGCACGACGGCGACCGCCTCGCGGACGATGCGCCCGCGGTCGACCGCCAGCCCGTGCTCACCGCGGAGCACCAGACGTGCGTGCTCCAGGTCCATGAGCTCCTCGGCGGAGACGTACACGGTGATCTTCTCGTCGTGCCGCTCCCGCCCACTGGGCCGGCGTGAGGCGGAGGACGACCGGCCGCGCTTGCGGGGCTGGGCGTTGGCGGAGGACGCGGCCGAGGCGGCAGAACCTTCCTGCGCCCCCTGGCGTCGTGCCGGGCGCTCCCCGGCCGCGGCGCGGCTGCGGGACTCACCGGTGTCGGCCGGCTCCGGCTCCGCGGCCACGTGCTCCGCGCCGTCGCCGTCGCCGCCCTGTGCGGGCACCGCGTGCGGCGCGTCCTCGGGCGACGCGGCCGCGGCCCCGTCGCTCTCTCCGGCGGGCGCGGGCACCCGGGCCTCACCGTTGGCCCCCCGTCGCGGAGTGGACGGCTGGAGTGCCATTCCCCCTGTCGTACGGAAGAGTTCGTCGGCCCCCGGCAGACTCACTCGGCGTGACACCGGGCGAGCACCTCCCTGGCGAGCTGGCGGTAGGCGGCGGCACCGACGGAGTTGGAGGCGTACGTGGTGATCGGCTCACCGGCGACCGTGGTCTCCGGGAAGCGGACCGTGCGCCCGATGACCGTGTGGTAGACGTGGTCGTCGAACGCCTCGACGACACGCGCGAGCACCTCACGGCTGTGCACGGTGCGCGAGTCGTACATGGTGGCGAGGATCCCGTCGAGCTCCAGCTCCGGGTTGAGCCGCTCCTGGACCTTCTCGATGGTCTCGGTCAGCAGCGCGACACCACGCAGTGCGAAGAACTCGCACTCGAGCGGCACGATCACCTTGTGCGCCGCGGTCAGCGCGTTGACGGTGAGCAGGCCGAGGGAGGGCTGACAGTCGATCACGATGTAGTCGTAGTCGGCCATGAGCGGCTTCAGGGCGCGCTGGAGCGTCGACTCGCGCGCGACCTCGCTCACCAGCTGGACCTCGGCGGCGGACAGGTCGATGTTGCTGGGCAGCAGGTCCATGTTCGGGACCGCCGTCTTCAGGAGCACCTCGTCGGCCGCCATGCCCCGCTCCATGAGCAGGTTGTAGACGGTGAGGTCGAGCTCCATCGGGTTGACGCCGAGGCCCACCGACAGCGCGCCCTGCGGGTCGAAGTCCACGAGCAGCACGCGCCGTCCGTACTCCGCGAGCGCGGCACCCAGGTTGATGGTCGACGTCGTCTTGCCCACGCCGCCCTTCTGGTTGCACATCGCGATGATCTTCGCGGGGCCGTGGTCGGTCAGCGGGCCCGGGATCGGGAAGTACGGCAGCGGACGTCCGGTCGGGCCGACGCGCTCACGGCGCTGCCGGGCAGCGTCGGGCGCGAGCGTGGCCGCGTACTCGGGGTCGGGCTCGTACTCCGCGTCGGGGTCGTAGAAGTGCCCTTCGGGCAGTTCGTCGTAGTCGGCGAAATGGTTGTGGGGCGCGCCACTTCCGTCGCCGGCCATGGCGTTCACGTGATGGCCATCCATGCTCTGGTGTGCAGTCCGGATCAGCTGCGGACCCGGGCTCTGGTGGGCTGCGAAGGTGCGCACAGCTACGGAGCCGACAGCCTCGAACCCCGCGGGACCCTGGTCCCGTACAGGCGCTCCTGGTTGACCACCCCCGGGAGAAAATGTCGACTCATTCACAAGTCGTCTTACCTCCTTGGTGACCAGGGAACTTCTAGACAGGTCAGCGTGGCACCATGCCGACGGTTGGCGACTCTATGGCGTGTCGGGCGTCCGCAGCAACACAATCCGCCGGACCCGGCAGGATGTGTCGGCAATGAAACATCCCTCTGTCAAGGGCGTACGGCCGTCGCACGGCAGGTTTCGCCAGTGTGCGAATCGACCAAAGGGTTACGTTCGAGGCGAGTTGACCGAGAGCCGCAAAGTGACCATACACACATCCGGCCGGACCTTGTCGGGCAAGGTCCGGCCGTGTGCGTGGTGTTGACGACCTGTGTTGACGTATCGCCTTTTACCGAATGGTGACTTAGCGCCTCGACGACCGCACGGTCAGCCGAGCAGGGTCTCGAGCTCGACGTGCTCCAGGCCGTGCGCCTCCGCGACCTCGCGGTAAACGACCTTGCCGTCATGCGTGTTGAGGCCCTTGGCCAGCGCGGGGTCGCGGCGCAGCGCCTCGGCCCAGCCTCGGTTGGCCAGTTCCACGATGTAGGGCAGCGTGGCGTTGGTGAGCGCGTAGGTGGAGGTGTTGGGCACCGCACCCGGCATGTTGGCGACGCAGTAGAAGACCGAGTCGTGGACCTTGAAGGTCGGCTCGGCGTGCGTGGTCGGACGCGAGTCCTCGAAGCAACCGCCCTGGTCGATCGCGATGTCGACAAGGACACTTCCCGGCTTCATGCGCGCCACGAGCTCGTTGGTGACGAGCTTGGGGGCCTTGGCGCCCGGGATGAGGACGGCGCCGATGACGAGGTCGGCGTCCAGGACGGCCTTCTCCAGCTCGAAGGAGTTGGACATGATCGCCCGGACCTTGGTGCCGAACACCTTGTCCGCCTCGCGCAGCTTGTTGATGTCGCGGTCGAGCAGCGTGACGTGGAAGCCCATGCCGACGGCGATCTGGGTGGCGTTCCAGCCGGAGACGCCGCCGCCGATGACGACGGCCTTCGCGGGCTGGGTGCCGGGGACGCCGCCGGGCAGCACGCCGCGGCCGCCGTTGAAGCGCATCAGGTGGTAGGCGCCGACCTGCGGGGCCAGCCGGCCCGCGACCTCGGACATGGGGGCGAGCAGCGGCAGCGCGCGGCTGGGGAGCTCGACCGTCTCGTAGGCGATCGCCGTGGTGCCGGACTCGATGAGCGCGTCCGTGCACTCCTTGGAGGCGGCCAGGTGCAGGTAGGTGAAGAGGGTCTGGTCCTTGCGGAGGCGGTGGTACTCCTCGGCGATGGGCTCCTTGACCTTCAGCAGCAGGTCGGCGGTGGCCCACACCTCGTCGGCCGTCTCCAGGATCTGCCCGCCTGCGGCGACGTACTCCTCGTCCGGGATCGACGAGCCGACGCCGGCGCCGCGCTCGATGACGACCTGGTGGCCGTTGCGCACCAGCTCGTGCACGCCGGCGGGGGTGATGGCCACCCGGAACTCGTTGTTCTTGACCTCGCGGGGAATGCCGACCTTCACGTCGATCACGGTCCTTGGCTCGTGGATGGGGCAATACAACACATACCCAGGCATGCATGAGCACACCGGGAGACACCGCAGGAGAAGGTGCGGCAGAGCCAGTTTAATGAAGGTGTTCCCGCTGTCTAGCCTTTCATTGCATCAATCTTCAGCGGATGCACTACGGATTTCGCAGGCATCACCGTCTTGTTTCGCGTCTTCGATCTCCACCGGACCCTCCGCGTCCAGCGACTCCTCGTCCAGCAGCCGCTCCGCGGTGCCCCGGTGCAGCTGTGCCGAGGCGGGGTCACCGAGGCGCTCGAGCGTGTCCGCGAGCCGCAGCTGGAGCGCCGCCTGGAGCCGTACGTCCTCGGCCCGGCGGGCCAGCTCCACCGCCTCGTGACAGGTGAGCAGCGACTCCTCGGGCCGTCCCGCGTACTCCTGGACGCGGGCGACCTCGCTCAACGCACGCGCGCGGGCGGCCACATCACCGCTCTTGCGGTACCCCGCGATGGCGGCGCGCCAGCTGCGCAGGGCCTCCCCGTAGCGGCCCGCATAGGTGTGGGCCACGGCGATCCGGCCGTAGAGCCGGGCCGCCCCCTCGCGCTGGTCCCGGGCCAGGCACTCGGCAAGGGCGCGGCCGAACCAGTCGGCCGCCCGGTCGTAGTCCCCGAGCTCCAGGTGCGCACCACCTACGGATTCCATTGCGCGACCGGTCGCATACGGGTCATTTGCTCTGCGTCCGGCATCCAGTGCTGCCCGATATCGCACCAGTGCGTCACGGGTACGGCCGGTCCGGGCGTCCAGGTCGCCGAGGTTCAGCAGGGCCGCGGCCTGCTCCCGGGGCAGCTTCTGCCGCTCGGCGACGTCCAGCACCAGCCGGTGGATGCCGTACAGGTCGGGCGCGGCGGCCCGGGTCCCGAAGTGCGCGACCATGGCCTTGACCAGCTGCGACATCAGCCGGCGGGCGAGGGTGTCCAGCTCCCCGTCGGCGACGGCGAGCCGCGCCGCGGCCAGCAGCGCGGGCCTGCGGATGCGCAGCCACTCCTCGGCGGCCCGCGGGTTCGGGAAGCGCACGGAGGGCGGCATGGCCTGGAGCTTCTCGCGCGCCTCGGCGTCGTCGGTCTCCGTGATCGTCCGGCAGGACTGCAGCAGCCGTACGGTCCGCTCCAGCATCCGGGCGCGGGCCAGCTGGAGCTCGCCGGGCCGGTCCAGGGTCTCGGTGAGCCGCTTCAGCAGGGGGTACAGGCAGCCCGGCACCTCGTACTGCGGCAGCGGCGAGCGGACCTGCCGCAGCAGGCCCAGGGTGACGAGGCCGTCCAGCGCGCCGCGGGCGTCGTTCACCGAGCAGCCGGCCAGCGCGGAGGCGGTGTGCGGATCGACCTGGCCGGCCGGCGCGAGGGCGAGCAGCCGCAGCATCCGGGCGGTGGCGGCGGGCAGCGAGGCGTGGACGAGCCGGAAGACGCGGCTGAGCGGCGTGCCCTCGTCACCTTCCGTGTGCAGCTGTTTGGCGAGGTCGGCGACGGTCGCCTTGGGGCGGGTGGCGAGCCAGCCGCCGGCCAGCCTGAGGGCGGCCGGCTGGGCCTGGCACTCCTCGACCAGGCTCTCGGCCGCCCGGGGGTCGACGGTGATGCGGACCGAGCCGGTGTGCCGGCTGAGCAGCTCCACGCCGGACTTGGTGTCGAGGCCGCCGAGGGTGCACGGGCGGACGTCGGAGATCCCGGTCAGCGGGCCGCCGGAGACGGCCACGACCAGGCAGTCCGGCGTGTCCGGCAGCAGGGCGTCGACCTGCGCGGCGTCGGCCGCGTCGTCGAGCAGGACAAGGGCCCGGCGGTCGGCGAGGGCCGTGCGCAGCTCCCCTGCCAGGTCGTCCTCCGAGGCTCCGGCGGGGGCGGTCAGGTCCAGTGCGGCGAGCAGTTCGCGGGCTGTCTGGGCGACGGGGACGGGCGTGCCGTCGTGGCCGCTCAGCCGTGCCCGGAGCACCCCGTCGTCGTAACGGTCCGCAACCTTCCGCACCAGTTCCTCGGCGAGCGCGGTGCGGCCGGAACCGGGTCGGCCCGCGATGAGCAGCACGCGCGCGCGTGGCGCCTTGCGGCCGGAGAGGGTGTCCAGTCCCGCGCGCTCGATGTCGGCGCGAAGTTCTTTCAACTCCCTTGTACGGCCGAGGAATCGGCTCTCTTCAGCGCGCCCCGCCGGCTGTACACCGTCTGTGTCCACCGCCTGATCCGTCACGGGCCACACTCCCGTCCCACCGCACGCGCAAGCCCGCCGGGACTCCGGTTCGGGCGTGTTCAGAGCCTAGTTCACGCTCTGCTACGTTCCGTGCGGACCACGGCGGACAGGTCCCCCGATCGGATCAGCCGATGGTCACACCGGTAGGGGTAACGGGCGCGGGACCGTGCGTCAACGGGTGCGGGGACGGTGCGTTCAGGACTCGAAGGGGCGCGCGGGCCACGGCGCCTCCGCCGGGCGCAGTGCGTCGAGCCCGTCACCCGTCTGCGCGGCGACCAGCGAAAGGACGCCGACGACAAGGCAGTTGTTGTGCAGCTCGCCCGCCAGCACGCCCCGTACGAGGTCGTCGAGGGGCACTCGTGCGAGCTCCATGTCGGCCTCTTCGTGCTCGACCTCGAAGCGGTCGCCGTCGGCCTCGGACAGGTCGCGGGCGAGGAAGATGCGCACGGCCTCGTCGCAGCCGCCGGGGGTGGTGTAGACGTCGGTCAGCACCCGCCAGTCCTCGGCCTTGACGTGCGCCTCCTCGTAGAGCTCGCGCTGGGCGGCGTGCAGCGGGTTCTCGCCGGGGATGTCCAGCAGGCCCGCCGGGATCTCCCACAGCTTCTGGCGCACGGGGTGGCGGTACTGGCGGATGACCACGACCCGTCCCGCGGCGTCGAGGGCGAGGACGGCGACCGATCCGGGGTGGACCTGGTAGTCGCGGCGGGCCACATGGCCGTCGGGCATGACCACGTCGTCGGTGCGGACGGAGGTCTTGTTGCCCACGAAGGGGGTCTCCGTCGCCCGGATCTCCCACTCCTCCGGGGTGTCGCTGATCGTCATGCCCTGTCCTTCCCCACACGCAAAATGAAGCCGGGGTGCTCACCTTTTGAATGCGAGCACCCCGGCCACCGTACAACTGTCGTGTTACTCGGAACTCTTGCCCTCGTCCTGCTGGCGCTGGACGGCGGCCTTCACCAGACCGGCGAACAGCGGGTGCGGGCGGGTCGGGCGCGAACGCAGCTCGGGGTGGGCCTGGGTGGCCACCAGATAAGGGTGCGTCTCGCGCGGGTACTCCACGTACTCCACGAGCTTTCCGTCGGGCGACGTGCCGGAGAACAGGATGCCGGCCTTCTTCTCCAGCTCCGCGCGGTAGGCGTTGTTGACCTCGTACCGGTGACGGTGCCGCTCCTCGACGTACTCCTTTCCGTCGTACACCTCGCGCACGATCGAGCCCTCGGCCAGCTTCGCCGGGTACATGCCCAGGCGCATGGTGCCGCCCATGTCGCCCTCGCCGGCGACGATGTCGAGCTGCTCCGCCATGGTGGAGATGACCGGGTGGCCGGTGGCCGAGTCGAACTCGGTGGAGTTGGCGTCGGTGATGTCGGCCAGGTTGCGCGCGGCCTCGATCACGATGCACTGCAGGCCCAGGCAGAGGCCGAGCAGCGGGATCTTGTTCTCGCGGGCGTACTTGATCGCGCCGACCTTGCCGAGCACACCGCGGTCACCGAAGCCGCCCGGGATGCAGATGCCGTCGACGTCGGCGAGCTGCGCCGCGGCACCGGCCGGGGTCTTGCAGTCGTCCGAGGTGACCCACTTGATCTTCACGCGGGCGCGGTTGGCGAAGCCGCCCGCGCGCAGCGCCTCGGTGACCGAGAGGTAGGCGTCGGGCAGGTCGATGTACTTGCCGACCAGGGCCAGGGTGACCTCGTGGTCGGGCTTGTGGACGCGGTCCAGCAGGTCGTCCCAGGTCGTCCAGTCGACGTCGCGGAAGGGCAGGTCCAGCTTGCGGACGACGTAGGCGTCCAGGCCCTCGCCGTGCACGGTCTTCGGGATGTCGTAGATGGAGCGGGCGTCGGGGCAGGCCACCACGGCGGCCTCGTCGACATCGCACATCAGCGAGATCTTGCGCTTGATCGCGGTGGGCACCTCGCGGTCGCAGCGCAGCACGATGGCGTCCGGCTGGATACCGATGTTGCGCAGCGCCGCAACCGAGTGCTGCGTCGGCTTCGTCTTCAGCTCCCCCGAGGGGCCGATGTACGGCAGGAGCGAGATGTGAACGACGAAGACGTTGTCCCGGCCGACCTCGTGGCGCACCTGCCGGACGGTCTCCAGGAAGGGCAGCGACTCGATGTCGCCGACCGTGCCGCCGACCTCGGTGATGACGACGTCCACCTCGTCGGTGGCCATGCGGCGGATGCGGTGCTTGATCTCGTTGGTGATGTGCGGGATGACCTGCACGGTGTCGCCCAGGTACTCGCCGCGCCGCTCCTTGGCGATCACCGTCGAGTACACCTGGCCTGTAGTGACATTGGCGGAGCCGTCCAAGTCACGGTCCAGGAAGCGCTCGTAGTGTCCGATGTCGAGGTCCGTCTCGGCGCCGTCGTTCGTGACGAACACCTCACCGTGCTGGAAGGGGTTCATCGTGCCCGGGTCGACGTTCAGGTACGGGTCGAGCTTCTGCATCACCACGCGCAGGCCGCGGGCCTTGAGCAGCATGCCCAGACTGGAGGCGGTGAGGCCCTTGCCGAGCGAGGAGGCGACACCCCCGGTGACGAAGATGTGCTTGGTCGTCGTGGATTTGGGCGTCATGGCCAAAGGGGGGCTCCCGTGGTCTCGGTCTGGGGTGCGGTTCCGGGGTTTTCTCGCCCACCGGTCCACGGGCTACCAGGGTATCAGCGCCCGGAGGGGATGGCTTCCGGCCACGCTCCGCACACGAGTCACCACGGACCCGCACGGTCTCCCGGGTTTCTCACCCGTTGCTCACCCGTTCGGCCTATCCGGGTTGTCCCGAGGGGCACACAGATCATCTACGTGCGTCGTATCCTGCTCGGACACTCGCTGCCGAGCCCGGCCGGCAACACGGCACCACCCCCGTCCGTTTACTCCGGAACAACGAGAGCTCGTCAGTTCGTTGAGCAGAAATCGTCGTTTTGCCACACGGCTGGACGCCTGCTTTGCTTCACCGCTCAACGACGCATGGAAAAAACCCCTTGACCGACTTGGCGACAGCCCCCTTATGGGGGTCTGACGTGGCCGTTCGACTGGAGTTGCACGTGGCCGGGCGCATCGAAGACTACGCACTCATCGGAGACATGCAGACCGCTGCCCTGGTCTGCCGGGACGGCACGGTGGACTGGTTGTGCCTGCCCCGCTTCGACTCGCATGCCATCTTCGCCGGCCTGCTGGGCACCGAGGAGCACGGCTTCTGGCGCCTGGGGCCCGCGCACGCCTCCGACGCGCAGCCGCCCACCGCGGCCCGGCGCAGCTACCGCGGCGACTCCCTGATCCTGGAATCGGAGTGGGACACCCCGCGCGGCACGGTCCGGGTGACCGATTTCATGCCCCCGCGTGACGGCGCCCCCCAGCTGATCCGCATCGTCGAGGGCGTCTCGGGCCGCGTCCCCATGCGCTCCGCCCTGCGGATGCGCTTCAGCTACGGGCGCGTGGTGCCGTGGGTGCACAAGCACGACGGGCGCACGGTCGCCGTGGCGGGCCCGGACTCGGTGTGGTTCGACACCGAGTGCGAGACCTACGGCAAGTCGCTGACCACGTACTCGGACTTCACGGTCGCTCCGGGTGACCGGATCGCGTTCACGATCTCGTGGGAGCCCTCGCACAAGCAGCCGCCCGCGCTGCCGGAGCCGGAGGGCTCGCTGCAGGCGACGGAGGACTTCTGGCGCGAATGGGTGGAGCACTGTACGTACCACGGCCCCTACCGCGAGGCCGTGATCCGCTCCCTGATCACGCTGAAGGCCCTTACGTACGCGCCGACCGGCGGCATCGTCGCCGCGCCGACCACCTCCCTGCCCGAGGACATCGGCGGCGTCCGCAACTGGGACTACCGCTACACCTGGCTGCGCGACGCGGCCATCACCCTGTCCTCGCTGCTGCGCACCGGCTACCGCGAGGAGGCCCGCGCCTGGCGCGAGTGGCTGCTGCGCGCGGTGGCCGGCGACCCCGAGAACCTGCAGATCATGTACGGCATCGCGGGCGAGCGCGAGCTCGGCGAGGCGGAGCTGGACTGGCTGCCCGGGTACGAGAACTCGGCGCCGGTGCGGGTCGGCAACGGCGCCGCGCACCAGCTCCAGCTCGACGTCTACGGCGAGGTCACCGAGGCCCTGCACCTCGGCCACATGACCGGCCTGGCCCGCAGCGACTACGCCTCGCTGCTCCAGCTCAAGCTCATCCGCTACCTGGAGCGGCACTGGGAGGAGCCCGACGAGGGCATCTGGGAGGTGCGCGGCCCGCGCCGGCACTTCGTGCACTCCAAGGTCATGGCCTGGGTCGCCGTCGACCGCACCATCAAGCTCCTGGAGTCCGGCGAGGCCGACGGCCCGCTGGAGCGCTGGCGCCGGCTGCGGGACGACATCCACCGGGACGTGTGCGAGAAGGGGTACGACAAGGAGCGCAACACCTTCACGCAGTCGTACGGCTCGAAGGAGCTGGACGCCTCCTTGCTGCTGATCCCGCAGATGGGCTTCCTGCCGCCGGACGACAAGCGCGTGATCGGCACCATCGAGGCGATCCAGCGCGAGCTGTCCACCCCGGACGGCTTCATCCTGCGCTACCCGACGGAGGGCTCCAGCGAGGGCGTCGACGGCCTGCCCGGCGACGAGGGCGCGTTCCTGGCCTGCTCGTTCTGGATGGCCGACGACCTGGCGATGATCGGCCGGGTGGACGAGGCCCGCAAGCTGTTCGAGAAGCTGCTCGCGCTCCGCAACGACCTGGGCCTGCTCGCCGAGGAGTGGGACCCGCGCCTGCAGCGCCAGGTCGGCAACTTCCCGCAGGCCTTCAGCCATGTCCCCCTGATCGACACGGCCCTGCGCCTGACGGCGTCCGGGGCGTACGGAGGCTGACCTTACGGATCCGTGACGGAGCGGCGGTCCGGCACGACCGCCGCCCGGTACCCACCTAGGGTTGAAATATTCCCATTGCCCCTTTGGAAGGGGGCGGCCATGGCTTCCCTCTCGAAGGCGGGCGCGGCCCTCACCGCGCTGCGCGAGGATCTCACCGGCGACGTGTTCGCTCCGGGGGATGCGGGCTACGACGAGGCCCGGACGGTGTTCAACGCGATGATCGACCGCCGTCCGGCGGCGATCGCCCAGTGCGCGGACGAGGCCGACGTCGTACGGTCGGTGCGCTTCGCACGTGAACTGGACCTGCCGGTGGCGGTGCGCGGCGGCGGGCACAGCGTGGCCGGCACGGCGGTCAACGACGACGGACTGGTGATCGATCTGCGCCGTATGCGCACGGTCACCGTCGACCCCGCGGACCAGGCGGTACGGGTCGCCGGCGGCGCCACCATGAGCGAGCTGGACCGGGCCACCCAGCCGTACGGCCTGGCGACCACGGGCGGCCGGGCCTCCACCACCGGCGTCGGCGGGTTCGTCCTGGGCGGCGGCACGGGCTGGCTGGACCGCTGCTGCGGGCTGGCCGTCGACAACCTCCTCGCCGTCGAACTGGTCACCGCGGACGGGACCCTCGTGCACGCGAGCGCCGACGAGAACCCCGAGCTGTTCTGGGCGCTGCACGGCGGCGGGGGCAACTTCGGCGTCGCCACGGCGATCACCCTCAAGCTGCACGAGCTGCCCCGGTTCTCCATCGCGCTGACCGTGAGCCTGCCGGAACACGGCCCCGAGGCCGTGCGCACCTACCGCGACGTGATCGCGACCGCGCCGGCCGAGGCGAGCGGCGCGGTGCTGTACTTCACCGGCCCGCCCGACGCGTTCGTGCCGCCCCACCTGGTCGGCACGATGCTGTGCGGGGTGCTGCTGACGTACGCGGGCGCCGAGGAGGACCTGCGCAAGCTGGCCGAGCCGCTGCTCGCGCTGCCGCACGAGACGGAGATCGTCGGGGCGATGCCGTACGCCGACGTGCAGTGCATGCTCGACGACCCGCCCGGCCTGCGGAACTACTGGTCGGCGGAGTACCTGACCGGCGTCCCCGACGACTTCGTGGCCGCCTTCTGCTCCCTGGCGGACTCGCTGCCGGTGCCGACCGGCTGCCAGCACATCCTGTGGCCGCAGGGCGGCGCCATCGCCGACGGGCCGCGCGACTATCCCGTGCCCTACCGGGACGCTCCCTGGAGCGTGCATCCGTTCGGGATCTGGGAGGACCCGGTGGACGACGAGCGCTGCATCGCGTGGGTACGCGGGGTGCGGGAGGCGGTGCGCCCGTGGAGCACCGGGGACGTCTACCTCAACTTCATCGGCGACGAGGGCACGGAGCGCGTCGTGGCGGGCCTTGGTGCCGAGAACACCCGGCGGCTGGGGCGGGTGAAGCGCGAGTACGACCCGGACAACGTGTTCCGCTTCAACCACAACATCAGGCCGGTCTGAGCGCCGTCAGGGTGTGTTCGCCCGCCGGGTCGGCGGCGGTCGCCGGGACCAGGGCGATCTCGTCGAGACCGGCCTCCGCGTAGGCCTCGACACGCGCGCGTACGGTGTCGAGGCCGCCGACCAGGCCGACCTCCGCGGCGGCCTCGGCGGGCAGCGCGCGCACCAGCGTGGCGCGGTCGGCTCCGGCGGCGGCCAGCCGCACCGCCTCGCCGAACCCCGCGGCGGCGAACACGTCGCTGTAGCCCGGCACGGTCAGATAGCCCGCGATGCTGCCCAGGACCTGCGCGAGCGACTCCGGTTCCGGGTCCACGGCCGCGGGCAGCCAGACGGCGAGCGAGGGCGGCGTGCGGCCCGCCTTCGCGGCCGCCGCGTCCAGCTTGGCGCGCAGCTCGCGCACCTGCGCCGGGGAGACGACGTCGAGCAGCATGCGGTCGGCGTGGGCGGCTGCCGCCGCGATCGCGCGGTCCCCGAAGGCGGCGACGGTGAGCGGTCCGCCGGGTGGCGCGAGCCGGCGCAGGAAGGGGCTGCCGGGGGCCACGGGCCCGCCCGGCGCGGCGTGCAGCAGCCCGCGCACGGCCTCGGCCGTCTCCGCCAGTACGGCCGCGGGGCGCGTCCTGGGCCGCCCGTGCACCCCCTCGACGACCCGGGTGCTTGAGGTGCCCAGCGCCACGCCGACCGCCCGTCCGGTGACGGCGGCGACGGACGCGGCGCCGCGGGCCAGGGTGTAGGCGTCGCGCACGGACACCGGCACCGGGCCGGCGGTGAGCGCGACCCGCTCGGTGGCCCGTCCGATCGCGGTGGCGAGGACGAAGGAGTCCCACGTCGGTCCCTCGCCCGCCCACACCTCCCGGTAGCCCAGCCGGTCGGCTAGCACCCCGACCCGCAGGGGCTCCTCGACGGGACTGCCGTCCTCACGCGCCGCGGCCACCACACTGAATTCCATGCCCCGCCCGCTACCCGGCCGTCCCGGGCCTAACCGCCGTGACCGCCCGGAGATGTCCTGGAGGCATCCGCGCAGGTAGCGTCCGGCTATGCACAGCGGCACGGAGCGCAGATTCGAGTCCCACGGCGCCGGGATCACCGTTCAGCGGGCACTGGAACTGCCCGGTCTGCGCAGCGGGCTGCCCGAGGTGCTCGCGGGCGCCGACCGGCTGCAGCGCACCGTGCGCTGGGTGCACGCGGGCGAGGTGCCGAACATCGCCTCGCTGCTGAAGGGCGGCGAGCTGCTGCTGACCACGGGGTACGGGCTCGGCACGCGCCCGGCCGACCAGCGGGCGTTCGTGCGCACCCTGGCCCAGCGCGGCATCGCGGCGCTCGTCGTGGAGCTCGGCCCGCGCTTCGCCCGGCTGCCCGCCGCCCTGGTCGACACGGCGCGCGCGGCCGGCCTCCCGCTCGTCCAGCTGCACCGCGAGGTGCCCTTCGTGACGGTTACGGAGGAGATCCACACCGAGATCGTCAACGGCCACTACGCACTGCTCCAGCAGGCGGAGGAGGTGCACCGCCGCTGCACCGAGGCCCTGCTGGGCGGCGGTGGGGTGCCCCAGGTGCTCGGCATCCTGGCCGACTTCGGCGGCAACCCGGTCTTCCTGGAGACGACCGACGGTCAGCTGCTGTACGCCGCCGGATCCGGGCCCGAGGGCGCGGACCCGCTCCAGGTGTGGGAGGGGCTGCGCGGCCAGCACAAGGACACCCCGCCGCCGGCCGGCTCGGTGCTCGTGGACGTGCCCGGGGGCGGACCCGGGACGGGTTCGGTACGGGCCCGCCTGGTCCTGCTTCCGGTACGGGGCCCGCTGGCGCCGGTGCACCGCATGGCGGCCGAGCGGGCGGCGGGCATCCTGGCGGTCGTCCTGATGCAGGCACGGCAGGAGGAGGAGCTGGCGGCGCGGGGCCGCGGCGACTTCCTCACCGACCTCGCCGAGGGCCGCATCACCGCGGAGGACGCGCCCGCGCAGGCGCGCGTGCTGGGCTTCAAACCGGGCAGCAGCCCGCTGCTGCCCGTCGTCATGCGGCTGGGCGACGCCCTCGCCCCCGGCGGCGGCTGGGCGGTGCTGGCCCGCGCGGTCTCCGAGGAGCTGGCCTCCGTCGGCGTCCCGGTCCTGCTCGGTGTACGGCCCGTCGAGGGCCGCGTGCTCGTGCTGCTGGGCCTGCGCTCGGAGTCGGAGCGCCCGGCGGTCGCGGACCGGGTGGCGGCGGCGCTGCGGGCGGGCGTGGAGCGGGCCGGGATGCACCGGCCCGGGGCGCAGCCGCCGGTGGTGGTCGTCGCGGTGGCGGGCGGTTGGGCGGCGGCCTCGGCGGGCCTGCGGCACGCGGCGGAGACGGCGACGGCGGCGCAGGGCCTGTCGGACCGCCCCTGGTACGACGCCCGCCGCCTGGACATCGACCTGCTGCTGTGGCGGCTGCGCGACCACCCCGACCTGGCGGCCTTCGTGGACCGTGCGATCGGCCCGCTGCGCGACCACGACGACCGCTCCCGGCCGCCGCTGCTGCCCACCCTGGAGACGTATCTGGCGCACGCCGGCCGCAAGGCGGAGACCGCCCGCGAGCTCCATCTCAACCGGCAGACCCTCTACAACCGCCTCGCCCGCATCGGCGAGTTGCTCGGCACGGACCTCGACGACCCGCAGACGGTCATGGCGTTGAGCCTGGCCCTGCGGGCACGCCGGCACGTGCCGTAGCCGGACGGTTCAGATCAGCACCCGGGGCTGCGTCAACTCGTCGTAGACGCTCAGCACTTGGGCGACCGTCTCGTCCTCGGTCGGCCAGGTGGCGGCCTGGCGGGTGCCCCTGTCCCGGAGTTCCTCGCACCGGCCGGGATCGGCGAGGAGCCCGGTCACGGCGCCGGCGAGCGCCTCGGCGTCGCCGTAGGGGACGAGTTCGGCGGCGTCGCCGACGAGTTCGGGGATGCCGCCGACCCGGGTCGCGACGAGCGGCACGCGCGCGTGGAGGGCCTCCTGCGCGAGGACGGAACGCGACTCCCAACTGCTGGGCAGCAGCGCGACGTCGGCGGCAGCGAGCAGTTGCGCCACGTCGTCGCGCCGTCCGATGAGCCGCACGGGCAACCCCTCGTCCTCGATACGGCGCTGCAGCACGGCCCGCAGCGGGCCCTCGCCCGCGATCACCACGAGCGGCACGGGGTCGAGGCGCCGCCACGCGCGCGCGGCGTCCAGCAGGGTGCCGTAGCCCCGGTGCCGGTCGAGGGAGCCGACCGCCATCAGCAACGGGCGCTCGGTGGCGCCGAGTTCGGCCCGGACCTTCAGGCCCGGACGGTCGGGGTCCTCCGCGTCGGGGGACCGGCGCGCCGCCGGCAGGGCGACCGCCGCGAGCCGCGCGTCCCGCGCCCCGCTCCGGCGGGCCCGGTCCACGAGGTCGGAGGAGGCGCCGAGCACCACGGTGGCCGCCTTCACGACCCGCCGCTCCAGGAGGCGCAGCAGATGCGCGCGGGCGCCCTCGGCGTGCGCGCGGTCGTGCCAGGTGACGACGAACGGGATGCGCCGGCCGCTGAGGGCGAGCGCGGCGCGGAAGGAGGCGTGCAGTCCGTGCGCGTGCACGAGGTCGGCGTCGGCGCAGACGGCCCGCAGCGCGGCCACGGCTCCCGGGTCGCTGCTGCGCGGCACGTGCACGTGTTCGGCGCCGGTGCCCGTGAAGTCGTAGGTGCGATCGGCCTCACCGGGGGCGCACACGGTCACCCGCACGCCCCGCGCGACCAGACCCGACGCCAGCGACCGCACGTGCGCGCTGCTGTGGGCGTTGCCGCCGCCCAGCACCTGCACGGTGCGCAGCGGCGACTGGCCGTGCGGTGAGTGGCTGCTCACGGGGCTCACGTGGCCGGGGCTCCTGGTTCGGCGTCGGGCGGTCACGACGAAAGTACAGAAGGAACGGGCGGAGGGGGTGTACCGCGCGGTTTCCTCCATGGACGACGTCAAGGATGCCAGCACGCACGGGTGTTCCGGAAACGTGGAGGCGATGCGCGGGCCGCGCGACGGTGGGGTTGGTCACTCACACGGGTGAAGTACGGGGACGTACAGGTGAAGACGGAGCCTATTGCGTCCCACGCTTCACTCCAGGCTCAACGACCGCGCCGTCGCGCTGACTTTGTCGCCGTACACGGCCGCCGTGACGAACGCCACGGCGTGGGCGAGCAGTCCGGCGCGCCCGTTGCCCACCACCACGGCGGTGCCCAGGGCCGCGCCCAGCGCGTGCGCCCCGGTGTCACCGAGCATCGTGCGCTCCCCCAGATCGTCGGGCAGGACGGCCGCGGCGGCGCCCGTGGTGACGGCGGCCAGTTCCGCGCCCGGACCGGACCGCAGCAGTCCCGGCGCCCCGAGCGCGACCACCGCCGCGGCGGCCGTTCCCGGGCGTACGTCCACGAGGTTCACGAAGTGTGCGGCCCCGGCGATCACGATCCCCGCGAGCGCCTTGTCCACGGCCCGCTCCTTGAGCAGCGCACCGGCGGCGAGCCCCGCCGCGGAGATACCGAAGAGCTTGACCGCGCCGCTGGTGACCTCGCCGTCCCCGAGCGCGGACAGATGGTCGCGGAACCCGCGCCGGGGGTCGCCGGCGCCGGCCACGTCGTCGTAGGCCCCGCAGACCCCGGCCGTGAGCACCGCGAACCCGGCGGCCGGACGCACCCGTGCGGCACCGGCCGCGGCGGCGAGCCCGGCCGCGGGCCCGGCGTACAGCCCGACGGCGCGCCCGCGGTGGTTCGTCCGCTCCCAACGCCCGCGGCCGCCGGGGGCCTTGGCCCGCAGCCCGGCGATGCCCGCGCGCGTGAGCGCGGCGGCGAGTGCGAACGATCGTGTTCTTCCAGCGCGGTTGGGCATCGGGCCACCCTAGTGCGTGGACCGGGCGGCCCGGACCCGCGTCCCGACCGCCCGTTACGGCCCACTGCCCGGCCGTTTACCTGACCGTCCGCCCAGCCCTCTGCCCGGCCGTCCGCCCTAGGCGTCCGCCCTGGCCGTCGCCAGCAGCTCCTCCGCGTGCGCCCGGGCCGTCTCGGAGTCCTCCTGGCCGGCCAGCATGCGCGACAGCTCGCGCACCCGCTCCTCGCCCTCCAGGACCTTCACGCCGGACCGTGTCACGGACCCGTCGTTGGTCTTCTCGACCAGCAACTGCCGGTCGGCGAAGGCGGCCACCTGCGGGAGGTGGGTGACGACCACGACCTGCGCGCTCTTCGCCAGCCGCGCCAGCCGGCGCCCGATCTCGACGGCCGCCTTGCCGCCGACACCGGCGTCCACCTCGTCGAAGAGGTACGTCGGCACGGGGTCCGTCCCCGCGAACACGACCTCCACGGCGAGCATCACGCGCGAGAGCTCACCGCCGGACGCGCCCTTGGCGATCGGCCGCGGCGGCGCACCGGGGTGCGGGGCGAGCAGCAGCTCGACCTCGTCGACGCCGGACGGCCCGTAGCCGACGGTGCGCCCGCCGACCTCGACGCCCTCCGGGTCCTCGGTCTGCCGGATCTCGAAGGACACGCGCGCGTGCGGCATGGCGAGCGAGGCCAGTTCGGCCGTCACGGCCGCCGCGAACCGCTCGGCCGCCTCGGCCCGCGCGTCCGTCAACGCCTGGGCCAGCCCGCCCAGTTCGGTCCGCAGGGCGTCCCGCTCGGCGGTCAGCTCCGCGATCCGCTCGTCGTCGCCGTCCAGCTGGGTCAGCCGCGTGGCGCTCTGCTCGGCCCAGGCCAGCACCGAGGCGACGTCCTCGCCGTACTTCCGCGTCAACGCGCCCAGCGCGGCGCGCCGTTCCTCAACTGCCGCCAGCCGCAGGGGATCCGCGTCCAGGTCGTCGGCGTATCCCGCCAACTCCCCCGCGACGTCGCCGAGAAGGATCCCGATCTCGCCGATCCGGTCGGCCAGCGCCGACAGCGCCGGATCGTGCGAGCGCACGGCGTCCAGCGCCCGCTGGGCGCCCGCGACGAGCGTGGCGGCGTCGATGCCCTCGGGGTCCTCGGGATTCCCGGCGAGCGCGGCGTGCGCGGCCGTGGCGGCCGACGAGAGCGCCTCCGCGTGCCCGAGGCGCTCGGCCTCCTCCGCCAGCTCCACGTCCTCGCCGGCCCGCGGCTCCACGGCGGAGATCTCCTCGAGGCCGTAGCGCAGCATGTCGGCCTCCTGGGCCCGCTCACGCGCGCGCGTGACGATCTCCTCCAGCTCGGCGGAGACCGCCCGCAGCCGCCGGTACGCCTCGCCGTACTTCGCCAGCGGCCCGGCGACGGCCTCCCCGGCGTACCGGTCGAGGGCCTGCCGCTGCCGCGTCAGCTTCAGCAGCCCCTGCTGATCCGTCTGCCCGTGCACGGCCACCAGATCGTCGGCGAGCTCGGCCAGCAGCCCGACCGGGACACTGCGCCCGCCCACGTGCGCCCGCGACCGCCCCTCGGCGGAAACGGTACGGCTGATCAGCAGCGCCCCGTCGTCCAGCTCGGCCCCCGCCTCCTCGGCGCGTACGCCGGCCGACGAGCCCGAGGGGACGGCGATCCGTCCTTCCACCACGGCCCTGTCGGCCCCGATCCGCACGAGCGCAGGGTCCGCCCGTCCGCCCAGCAGCAGCCCGAGGCTGGTGACCACCATGGTCTTGCCCGCACCCGTCTCACCGGTGACGGCGGTGAACCCGGGCGACAGCTCGACGACCGCGTCGTCGATGACTCCGAGCGACCGTATCCGCATCTCTTCCAGCACGGCTACGACCTTACGAGGTCGGCACCGGGAAGTGCGACGGCCCCCGTCCCTGTTGTGTGAAGGTGCAGGTGACGAATGCCCACCGACAGCACATTGTCACCCACGCGAGTGCAGGACCTCCGGCGTCCGCCGGCTAGTGCGGCGCCCCGCGCCACCCGGACACCGGCAGCGCGAACTTCGCCACCAGCCGGTCCGTGAACGACGCGTGGTGCAGCCGTGCCAGCCGCACCGGCACCGACCCCCGGCGCACCTCCACCCGCGCCCCCGGCGGCAGCTCGACCGTCCGCCGCCCGTCGCACCACAGCACCCCCGGCGGGACGTGCGGCAGCACCTCGACGGCCAGCACCGAGTCCGGCGAGGTGACCAGCGGCTTGGCGAAGAGCGCGTGCGCCGAGATCGGCACCATCAGCAGCGCCTCGACCTCCGGCCACACCACCGGCCCGCCGGCGGAGAAGGCGTACGCCGTCGACCCGGTCGGCGTCGACAGCACGATCCCGTCGCAGCCGAAGCCGGTGACCGGCCGCCCGTCGATCTCCAGCACCACCTCGAGCAGCTTCTCGGCGGAGACCTTCTGCACGGCCGCCTCGTTCAGCGCCCAGTCCGTGTGCACGATGTCGCCGTTGCGGTGGACGACGACGTCGACGGTCATCCGCTCCTCGACCTCGTACGCCTTCGTCACCACCCGGTCGACGACCTTGTCGAGATCGTCGCGCTCGGCCTCCGCGAGGAACCCGACCCGCCCGAGGTTGACCCCGAGCATCGGCACCCCGGAGGCCCGGGCGAACTCGGCGCCGCGCAGCAGCGTCCCGTCGCCGCCCAGCACGATCAGCAGCTCGCAGCCGTCGAGGCACTGCGGAGTGGCCTCCTTGACCAGCTCCACCTCCTCGGGCAGCGGCAGGTCGCGCGCCTCGTACTCCAGGACGCGCACGCCGATGCCCTCGCGCAGCAGCCCCTTCACGACCAGCTCGGCGCTGCGGATGGCCGCGGGCCGCCCCGTGTGGGCGAGCAGGAAAACAGTACGAGCTCGGTTCGGTGTCAACGCGGCCCCTCCGCCACTGCACGGTCTACGTCGGCCGGGTCCAGTTCCGGTGCCCCGGCCCGCAGCCACAGAAAGTACTCGACATTCCCGGACGGGCCGGGCAGCGGGCTGGCGGTGACACCCTGCACCCCGAGCCCGAGCTCCGACGCCTTGTGGGCCACGCCCCGCACGGCCTCCGCCCGCAGCTGCGGACTCCGTACGACTCCCCCGCTGCCCAGCCGTTCCTTCCCCACCTCGAACTGCGGCTTGACCATCATCACCAGGTCGGCGTCCGGTTTCACGCACCGCACCAAGGCAGGCAGTACCAGGCCGAGCGGGATGAAGGACAGATCCCCCACGACAAGATCCACAGGCTCCCCATCGATCGCTTCGAGCGTCAACTCGCGTACGTTCGTACGGTCCTTGACGGTGACGCGTTCATCGCTCTGCAGAGTCCAGGCGAGTTGTCCGTATCCGACGTCGACGGCGACGACGTGCGCGGCCCCCGAGCGCAGCAGGACGTCCGTGAAGCCACCGGTCGAGGCGCCGGCGTCGAGCGCCCGCCGCCCCTCGACGACGAGCCCCTGCGGCGCGAAGGCCGCGAGGGCGCCCGCGAGCTTGTGGCCGCCGCGCGAGACGTAGTCGGGATCGCCGTCGTCGGCGGAGACGACGATCGCCGCCGCGGTCTCCACCTGCGTGGCCGGCTTGGTCGCCACGGTCTTGCCGACTTTGACCCGCCCGGCGGCGATCAGCTGACTCGCGTGCTCGCGCGAGCGCGCGAGCTTGCGGCGCACCAGCTCCGCGTCGAGACGGCGGCGTGCGACTCCTGCCACGTTCGGTTCAGCTCCTGTGTTGTCCGTACGACGGTGCGGGGGCCGGCGGACCCGGGCGGGCGTCGAGCGCGGTGAGCGTGTCGCGCAGCCCCCGGTGTACATCCTCGTACACCTCGACGTGTCCGTCGGTGGCGAGGTGGTCGGCGTCGCCCAGCCGCTCCAGCTGTACGTCGACCTCGGCGTTGCCGGTGGGCGTGCGGGGGACGTTCAGCGGGGCCGGGGCGGCCGGGTCGTGGTCGGGCGCGGGTCCGGCCTCGGCCCTCCCGTCCCCCGCCGTGGCCTCGGGCACAGTGTCGCTCATGCCCAGACGCTACCCCGAAGCCCTGGGGTACCGTCGATCTCGATGGCCACGATCGAAGAATGCCGCGCCGCGCTGGAAAAGCTCTCGGACAACATGAACCGCGCCGAAGGGGACGTCCGCACGGCCGCCGCCCTGGACCGCTCGGTGAGCTGCCTGATCACCGACCTCGACGTCACGTTCGTCGGCAGGATGACCGGTGGCCGGATCGTGGTGCAGGACACCGTCCAGGGCCCGCCGCGGGAGAAGGCCCAGATCCGGCTGGCCATGAAGGGCGACGACCTGGTCGCGATGGTCGACGGCGAGCTGAACTTCGCCCGGGCCTGGGGCTCGGGCCGGGTGAAGCTGGAGGCCGGCCTGCGCGACCTGTTCCTGCTCAGGAAGCTGCTGTAGCGGCCCGCGCCCTGCGCGCCGCCGGCACCACCAGCGGCGTTCCGGTCTCCGGGTCGTCGATGATCTGGCAGCGCAGCCCGAAGACCTCCTCGACCAGCCCGGCCGTGACGATGTCCTTCGGCGCGCCCTCGGCGACGACCTGCCCCTCGCGCAGCGCGATGAGGTGGGTGGCGTACCGCGCGGCGTGGTTGAGGTCGTGCAGCACGGCGACCAGCGTGCGGCCCTGTTCCTCGTGCAGTTCGGCGCAGAGGTCGAGGACGTCGATCTGGTGGTGGATGTCGAGGTACGTCGTCGGCTCGTCGAGCAGCAGCAGCGGCGTCTGCTGGGCGAGCGCCATGGCGATCCACACGCGCTGGCGCTGACCGCCGGACAGTTCGTCGACATGGCGATCGGCGAGTTCGGCGACCCCGGTCCGCGCCATCGACTCCTGCACGACCCGCTCGTCCTCGCCCGACCACTGGCGCAGGACGCCCTGGTGCGGGTACCGGCCGCGGCCCACCAGGTCGGCGACGGTGATGCCGTCGGGCGCGATCGACGACTGCGGCAGCAGGCCGAGCGTCCGCGCGACCTTCTTCGCCGGCATCGACTGGATGACCTGCCCGTCCAGCAGCACCCGGCCCCGGCTGGGCTTCAGCATGCGCGAAAGGGCCCGCAGCAGCGTCGACTTGCCGCACGCGTTGGGGCCGACGATCACGGTGAAGGAGTTGTCCGGGATCTCCACCGAGAGCTGCTCGGCGATGACCCGCTGGTCGTAGGCGAGGGTGACGTCCTCGGCGGACAGGCGGTTCACTGTGCTCCTTCGGGTGTTCGGGTCCGGCTTCGTGGAGGCGCTCATATCCGGCCCGCCCTGCGCTCGGCGACCAGCAGCCACAGCAGGTAGACGCCGCCGAGGACTCCGGTGACCACCCCGACGGGCAGCTGGTCGGCGCCGAAGATCCGCTGCGAGGCCCAGTCGGCGGTGACCAGCAGGGCGGCGCCCATGCACAGGGACGACAGCAGATTGGGGCCCGGCGAGCGGGTCAGGCGGCGGGCGAGCTGCGGCGCGGTCAGCGCCACGAAGCCGACGGGGCCCGCGGCGGCGGTGGCGGTCGCGGTGAGCAGGACGGCGGCCACCATCAGCAGCGCCCGCACCCGCTCCACGCGTACGCCGAGCGCGTTCGACACGTCGTCGCCCATCTCCATCAGCCGCAGCCCGCGCGCGTTGGCGAGGACCAGCGGGACGAGCACGGCGCACAGCGCGAGCAGCGGCCAGACCTGGTCCCAGTCACGCCCGCTGAGGGAGCCGGTCATCCAGACGACCGCGCGGGCCGCGTCGACGATGTCGGACACGGTGAGCAGATAGCCGTTGACCGCCGTGACGATCGCGGAGACGCCGATGCCGACCAGGACCAGCCGGTAGCCGTGCACGCCCTGCTTCCAGGCGAGCAGATAGATGGCGAGCCCGGTCGCGAGCCCGCCGACCAGCGCGCCCAGGGTGACCTGCGCGGCGCTGCCGGAGAACAGCACGATCATCACGAGCGCGCCGGCCGTCGCCCCTTGCCCGAGGCCGAGCACGTCCGGGCTGCCCAGCGGGTTGCGGGTGACGGCCTGGAACAGCGCGCCGCCGAGTCCGAGCGAGGCGCCGACCAGCAGCCCGACCAGGACGCGCGGCAGCCGCAGCTCGCGGACGATGAACTCCTGGCCCGTATTGCCGTTCCCCGCCAGGGTCTTGAGGACGTCGCCGGCCGGGATCGGGAAGTCGCCGGTGCCGATCAGCAGGACGCTCGCGGCGAGCGCGGCGAGCAGCAGCACGGCGACCACGACGGCGGCCCGGACGTCCAGGCGCACGGAGAGCCCGCCCGGGCTCCTCATCACACGGGTGGTCCTCACAGCTGCGCCGTCCTCCGCCGTCGTACCAGAAGGATGAAGACCGGACCGCCGATGATCGCGGTGACGATGCCGACCTGGAGCTCCGAGGGGCGGGCGACGATCCGGCCGAGCACGTCCGCGCCGAGCAGCAGCACGGGCGACAGGATCGCGGCGTACGGCAGGATCCAGCGCAGGTCGGGGCCGGTGAAGGACCGTACGACGTGCGGGACCATCAGCCCGACGAAGGCGATCGGCCCGCAGGCGGCCGTCGCCGCGCCGCACAGCACGGTCGCGGCGAGCATGGACAGCGCCCGGGTGCGGTTCAGGTTGGCGCCGAGCGCCTTGGCGGTGTCGTCGCCCATGGCCACGGCGTTGAGCGGCCGGGCGAGCACCAGGGAGAGGACCGTGCCGACCGCGATGAACGGCAGCACCTGCAAAGTGGTCGAGTTGGACGCCGAGGCGAGCGAACCGACCGTCCAGAAGCGCATCTTGTTGAGCGCCGCCTCGTCCGTGATCATCACGGCCTGCAGATAGCCGTAGAGCGCGGCGCTGATGGCGGTGCCGGCGAGCGCGAGCCGCACCGGCGTGGCGCTGCGGCTGCCCCCGAGGAACCACACCAGGGCCCCCACGGCGGCCGCCCCCGCGAAGGCGAACCACACATAGCCGTTGAGGCTCGTGACACCGAAGTACGTGAGGGCGGTGACGACGGCGGCCGAGGCGCCCGCGTTGATGCCGAGCAGGCCGGGGTCGGCCAGCGGGTTGCGGGTGAGCGCCTGGAGCACCGCGCCGGAGAGTCCCAGCGCGGCGCCGGCGAGCAGCCCGAGCGCGGTCCGCGCCAGCCGCTCGTCCACGACTACGTCGCCGTACGTCCCGGTGTCCTGGAACAGTCCGTGCCAGACCTGCTCCAGGGAGAGCTCCTTCGCGCCGATCGCGATGCTCGCCAAGGCGACGAGCACCAGGACGGCGAGCGCGACGAGGAGCCCAACGGCACGTATCGCCCGGCGGGTTGGGGGCGCGGGGGCGGTCTCCGCGCGCTGTTCGGGAGGACTGTCGAGCAACACGTAGTTAGGTTAGCCTACCCTCGCATCTTCCCTATGGGCCGCCCCGGCCGCACGGCTCACAACTCCAGCCGCGCCAGCGCCTTCCCCGCATCCAGTTCGCACACACCGTCCCCGGCCGCCGTCCAGGCTGCCGCGCACAGCGCCCGCAGGCCGTCCAGGGCCGCGCCGTCACCCTCCAGTTCCAGCCGGTCCGAGGCCGCCGTGGCCGTCCAGCCGCCGCACCGGAAGCCGTCACCCGCCTCCTCGACCTCCGGCTGCCCCGTGAGCATCCCGCGCAGATCGGCGTCGACGTACGTCGGCCGGTGCTGCGGCGGCGCGGCGAGCAGCTGCGCGCCGTCGGTCACGCCCGTCAGGACGAGCAGCGAGTCCACCGCGCCGTTGAACGCCCCCTCGATGTCCGTGTCCAGCCGGTCGCCGACCACCAACGGCCGCTCGGCGCCCGTGCGCAGGATCGTCTCCCGGTGCATCGGCGGCAACGGCTTGCCCGCGACCTGGGGTTCGGCACCCGTCGCGATCCGCACGACCTCCACCGCGGCGCCGTTGCCCGGCGCGATCCCGCGGCCGCTGGGGATCGTCAGATCGGTGTTGGACGCGTACCACGGCACTCCGCGCGCGACCGCGTAGCTCGCCTCGGCGAACCGTCCCCACGGCAGGTCGAGCCCGCCGAACCCCTGCACGACCGCCGCCGGATCGTCGTCCGCCGACTCGACGGGCTCAAGGCCGCGCTCCCGCAGCGCGACCCGCAGCCCCTCGCCGCCGATGACCAGCACCCGCGACCCCGCCGGCACCTGCTCGCTGATCAGCCGCGCGACCGCCTGCGCGGAGGTGATGACGTCCTGGGCACCGGTCGGTATCCCCAGCTCGGTCAGGTGCTCCGCCACCGTGTCGGGCGTCCGCAGCGCGTTGTTGGTGACGTACGCGAGATGCATCCCGCCCGCCCTGGCCGTCTCCAGCGACTCGACGGCGTGCGCGATGGCATGACCTCCCGCGTACACCACCCCGTCCAGATCGAGCAGCGCCGTGTCGTACGCCTCGCTCAGGGCCTGGCCACTGCCCTCGGGCCTCGTCCTGACGCTCTGGCTCATTCCACATCGCTCCTCGTTCGACGGCTTTCCCCCGATCATCCCTCACGCCCCCGACACACGTACGATGCCGGGATGAACACAGCAGGTCACTCGGAAGCAACGGCGCGCCGGGGCCTGGAACTCACCCCGTTCCGCGGCCTTCGTTACGATCCGGACCGGGTCGGCAGCCTGGCCGCCGTGACATCGCCGCCGTACGACGTCGTGGTACGCCCCGACGGCCTGCACCACCTCCAGTCCGCGGACCCGTACAACATCGTCCGCCTGATCCTGCCGCAGGCCCCGACGGCGGTCGCGCGCAACGAGCAGGCGTCCGACACCCTGCGCCGCTGGCTCGCCGAGGGAGTCCTGGCCGCCGACCCCGAACCCGGCCTGTACGTCTACGAGCAGAGCGACGGCGACGGCATGCTCCAGCGCGGCATCATCGGTGCCCTGCGCGTCTCGGACCCGGCGGAGGGCGTGGTGCTGCCGCACGAGGACGTCATGCCGCACGTGGTCGCCGATCGCGCGGACCTCATGCGCGCCACCTCCGCGAACCTCGAACCCCTGCTCCTGACCTACCGCGGCGACGGCTCGGCCTCCTCCGCCGCCGAGCTCGTGGAACGCGCCGCCGACCACCCGCCGCTGCTCGCCACCACCACCGAGGACGGCTACAGCCACCGCCTGTGGTCGATCACCGACCCGGCCGACCTCGCCCGCGTCCAGGCCGACCTGGCCCAGCACCAGGCGCTGATCGCCGACGGCCACCACCGCTGGGCGACGTACCGCCGCCTGCGCACCGAGCACGGCTCCCCGAGCCCCTGGGACTACGGCCTCGTCCTGCTCGTCGACACGGCCCGCTACCCGCTGCGCGTGCGCGCCATCCATCGCCTCCTGCACGGCCTGCCGGTCTCCGACGCCCTCGCCGCCCTGGATGGCCGGTTCCGCATACGGCACCTGCCGGTGTCCCTCCCCCAGGCCCTGGAGGCACTGGCGGACAGCGCGTGCGCCGGCAACGCGTTCCTGCTGGCGGGCGACGGCGCCTTCCACCTGGTCGACCGCCCGGACCCGGACCTCCTGGCCCGGACGATCCCGGTCGACCGCCCCGTCGCCTGGCGCACCCTGGACGCGACGGTCCTGCACGCCACGCTGCTCGACCACGTCTGGGGCATCCCCGAGGACGACCCGGCCTGTATCGCCTACATCCACGACACGGCGGCCACGGTCGAGAAGGCCGAACGCGACGGCGGCACGGCCGTCCTGCTGCACCCGGTCCGCGAGGAGGTCGTCCGCGACCTGGCCCGCGAGGGAGTGACGATGCCCCGCAAGTCGACGTCGTTCGGCCCGAAGCCGGCGTCGGGGCTGGTGCTGCGGACCCTGGACGGCTGACGCGGCACACGGACATGCGAAAGGGCGGGACCGTGCGGTCCCGCCCTTTCGCATGACGGCTCAGCCCTTGTCGTCGCCCTCGGCCTCGGCCTCATCCTGGATGCCGCGGTCGGCGTCCGCCTCGGACTTGGCGCTGTCGACGTCCTCACCGTCGGCCTCGGCCTCGGCCTCGTCGCTGGCGTCGAAGGCGTCCACGAACTCCACGCCGTCCATCTCGGCGAGCCGGTCGGAGGCGTCCGTGCTGCCGTCCCGGTCGGCCTCGACGGCCTTGGCGAACCAGTCCCGGGCCTCGCCCTCACGACCGGCGGCGAGCAGCGCGTCGGCGTAGGCGTACCGCAGTCGCGCGGTCCACGGCTGCACGGAGTTGGAGGCGAGCTCGGGGCTCTGCAGCGTCACGATGGCCGCGTCGAGCTGCCCCATGTCGCGCCGGGCGCCGGCCGCGACGAGACGCATCTCGACCTGCCCGGCCTTGTCCAGCTTCTGCACCTCGGGCGCCCCGGCCATGTCCAGCGCCTTCTCCGGCCGCCCGAGCCCACGCTCGCAGTCGGCCATCACGGGCCACAGCTCGACGGTGCCGGTCATACGCCGCGCGGCACGGAACTCGGCCAGCGCCTCGGAGTACTTCTGGTTCGCGTACGCGGCGAACCCGGCCGCCTCTCGTACGGCCGCGACGCGCGACGCCAGCCGCAGAGCGATCCGGGAGTAGGCGTAGGCACCCTCGGGGTCCTCGTCGATGAGCCGGGCGACCATCACCAGGTTCTTGGCGACGTCCTCCGCGAGCGTCTTCGGCAGGCTCTGCAGCTCCTGCCGTACGTCCTTGTCGATCTCGTCGCCGGTGACATCCTCGGGGATCGGCAGCCGCTTGATGGGCTCGCGATCCCGGTCGCGGTCACGGTCCCTGTCCCGGGGCCGATCGTCGCGGAACCGACCGCCACCACCACCGCGCCGGTCGTCACGCCTGTCGTCACGCCCGCGGAAGCCACCGGGCCGTCCGCCACGGTCGTCGCGCCGCGGACCACCACGTCCGCCACGGTCGTCGCGCCCACGGAACCCACCGCGCTCGCCGCGACTGTCATCACGCCGGAACCGACCACTTCCGCCGTGTCGGTGCTCACTATGGTCGGCGCGACGGTCATCACGACGATCGTCGCGACGGTACGCCGGGCGGTCGTCGCGACGGTCATCACGGCGGTCGTCACGGCGGTCGTCACGGCGGTACGCCGGGCGGTCCCCGCGATCGTCACGACGGTCATCGCGCCGGTCGTCGCGACGGAAGTCACGGTCACGGTCGTCACGCCGGAAGTCGCGCCGGTCGTCACGGCGGTCGTCCCGGCGGAAGGCCGGACGGTCCCCACGGTCGTCGCGACGGAAGGCCGGACGGTCCCCACGGTCGTCCCGGCGGAAGGCCGGACGGTCCCCACGGTCGTCACGACGCGGGCCGCGGTCGCCTCGGTCGTCACCACGGAAGCCGCGGTCACGGTCATCGCGGCGGTCATCACGCCGGTCATCGGAACGGCCGTAGCCACCACGGTCGGGGCCACCCCGGCGGTCGTCCCTACGGCCGTAGCCGCCACCGCGGTTGTCGTCGCGCCGGAAGCCACCGCGGTCGCTGTCACGACGCTCACCACGGTCGTCGCGGCGGTCATCGCGACGGTCGTCACGGCGGAAGGAAGGACGGTCGCCGCGGTCGTCCCGGCGGAAGGACGGCCGGTCCCCACGGTCGTCACGCCGGTCATCACGACGGAAGCCACGGTCACGGTCGTCCCGACGCGGACCACGGTCACGGTCGTCACGCTGGAACGCCGGCCGGCCACCGCGGTCACCCTCGCGTCGGTCGTCTCTGCGGCCGTACCCGCCACCGCGGTTGTCGTCACGGCGGGTGTCGTCGCGACGATCGTCACGGCGGTCGTCGCGACGGAAGCCACCGCGGTCGCCGCGGTAGCCGCCACGCTCGCCGCGGTCCCCACTGTCCCGTCGCCGCTGGTCGCGCTCCGGTCGATCGTCGGGAGAGTTGGTGGACATCGGTGACTCCTGTCTTCGGTACCGCAAGCATTGTAAAAACGAAAGGACCCCTGGTCCCAGCTGAACGCTGGTGACCAGGGGTCCTTCCCAAAGATTGTTCGGCGGCGTCCTACTCTCCCACAGGGTCCCCCCTGCAGTACCATCGGCGCTGTAAGGCTTAGCTTCCGGGTTCGAAATGTAACCGGGCGTTTCCCTCACGCTATAACCACCGAAACCCTAATGGTTTCGAGCGAACAAGCACACTCTTCAGTTATGTGTTCTGCTCAAAG
>NZ_JBHVGU010000005.1:296673-344893 GCF_042800575.1 Streptomyces sp. NPDC057616 | reverse complement strand
AGCAAGAGGTCCGCCGGGCGCCTCGTTTTTCTCCCCCGTCCCCCGAGGCATTGGTCTGGGCCGGTGCCCCGCACCGGCCGGTGCCGTCGCCTCGCGGAGCGCCTGAGATCAGTGAAGCGGCGGGACGTGTCCGGCGGCCATCCGTCAATTCTGACGGGTCGCGACGTATCGCATTCCTCAGTCGCCGATCAGCCCGAGATCCCGCCCCCTGCGCAGCAGCGCCGCCGTGTGCCCCGCCTCCAACTTGCGGTGCAGGGAGGCGATGTAGCCCCGCACGGTGGTCGGTGACAGCCCCATGTGCCGGGCCGCCTCGGTCGCCGTACGCCCCTCGTGGAGATGGAGCAGCGTGCGGTGCTCCTGCTCGGTGACCCCGAAGCTGCGGGCCGTCGCACGGGGCCGGGCGAGGTCGCGCAGGAGCAGCAGGGCGGAGAGCCCGGGCCCGGCCGGGGGCACGTAGCGCACCTCGATGTGGCGGGCGACGAACGACTCGGGCCGCCCCAGCCGCGGATCGTCCCCGACGACGGCCAGCAGGCCGGCGGCGACGGCGTTGAGGGCCTGCGGGCGCCCGCCCTCGTCGAGTGCGGCGACCCCGCGCTCATGCCCGCCGGCCAGCTCCAGGGCCACGGCGGCCAGCGCGCGCAGCTGCTCGCGTTCGCGCACCGCCCGTTCCGCGAGGCCGAGTTGGAGCTGGGCGAAGCCGAGCAGGTCGCGGTCGTGCTCGGTGAAGTCCTCGCCGGAGCGGGCCAGCGCGTACCCCTCGGCCACGGCCGTGTCCGAGCCGGCCGAGGCCACCAGGTGACGGTGCAGCCCGAAGGGGCGGAAGTCCAGGTTGTAGCACTGGGTGCGCCGCCACTGCCGGTCCCCGGCGACGTCGCTCACCCGCCAGGCGTCCGGGGCCGGGGCGTCCAGCATGGCTCCGGTCAGCGGATGGTCGAGGGGATGGTCGTAGATGACCATCGGGTCCTCGTGGAAGGACTCCCGCGGCAGCGAGAGGGCGAAGAAGCCCGTCCCGTCGGCCGAGAACCGGTAGCACTGGGCCGCGTCGGCGCCGATCAGCCCGGCCAGCCCGGGGAGCGCCCGCTCCTGCAACTCCCGGACGGAGTCGGACTCCTCCAGGTCCTGTACGAGCGTCAGCACCTGACGCGCGTCCGCACCGCTGATGTCCATCCCGATCTCCCGGCGCTGCTCCCGCCTGAGAAGACGGTACGGCCTGTGCACGGTCCTTCAAGCCCGCGCGCGCATCCCCGATGGCATCCTTGAGGCAGAAGGGGGCGCACACGAGGACGGGCGGGAGGCATGGTGGACACGACGCCGGCGGAGACCGCCGTGCACGGCGGTGCCACGGTGGCGCCCGTGACGCCGCGCGCCATGCGGGCCGACGCCCGCCGCAACTACGAGCGGCTGCTAGCCGAGGCTCGCTCCGCCTTCGCCGCCCACGGCACGGACGCGTCCCTGGAGGACGTGGCCCGCCGCGCGGGCGTGGGCATCGGCACCCTCTACCGCCACTTCCCCAACCGGCACGCCCTGTTGAGCGCCGTCTTCGAGGACGCGGTCGGCGATCTGCTCGCCCGCTCCCACGAACTGCTGGCCGCCCCCGAGCCCTGTACGGCCCTGGTGACCTGGCTCCGCGAGACGGTCACGCACGCGAGCGAGTACCGCGGCCTGGCCCGGGCCCTGCTGTCGGTCTCGTCCGACACCACGTCGGCCCTCGCCCGCTGCAGCGACCCGATCCACGAGGCGGGTCAGGCGCTGCTCACCCGGGCCCAGGAAGCGGGGCGGATCCGCCCCGACGTCACCGCCGGCGACCTCCTCCAGCTGACCCATGCGATCGCACTGGCAGCAGAGGAGTCCCCCGCGGACCCGGCTCTGGCGGACCGCCTGCTGAACCTGACCCTGAGAGGCTTGGCCGCAACTCCCTGAGGGGCGCGGGGAACTGCGCGACCAGCCACAACGGACCCACACCCGCCCCAGGACACAAGGCCCCACGGCGACGCGGCGCAGAACCCTAGCGCCGCCGCATGTCGGCGACCCGCGCCCGCTGCTCCGCCCCCGCCGAGCTCTCACCGAGCACCGTCGCCGTCCGCAGCCCCGTAGCCCCGCGCCGAGGTCCCGGCAGGGCCACGTCCCGGCGCGGCTGGCGCGGGGGGACCGAATCACCGCCCGCGTTCCCGGACGCGCCGGCCACCGCGATCTGCACGCCTTGATCGGCAAGGGCCTGCAGTTCGGTCGCCGCACGGTCGTCGTGCGCCGGCGGCTCGTCCGTGACCAGCCGGGTGATCACGTCCGTGGGCACGGTCTGGAACATGGTGTCCGTACCGAGCTTGGTGTGATCGGCGAGGACGACGACCTCAGCCGCCGCCTGTACCAGCGCCCGGTCGACGGACGCCGAGAGCATGTTGGACGTGGACAGCCCGCGCTCGGCGGTGAGCCCGCTCCCGGAGAGGAAGGCCCGCGAGACCCGCAGCCCTTGCAGGGACTGCTCGGCGCCGCTGCCCACGAGCGCGTAGTTGGAACCGCGCAGGGTGCCGCCGGTCATCACGACCTCCACGCGGTTGGCATGGGCCAACGCCTGGGCGACCAGCAGGGAGTTGGTGACGACGGTGAGCCCGGGCACCCGGGCGAGCCGGCGGGCCAGCTCCTGGGTGGTGGTGCCCGCCCCGACCACGATGGCCTCGCCCTCTTCCACGAAGTTGGCGGCGAGGTCCGCGATGGCAGTCTTCTCGGCGGTCGCGAGATGCGATTTCTGCGGAAAGCCGGACTCCCGCGTGAACCCGCCCGGCAGTACCGCACCGCCGTGCCGGCGGTCGAGGAGTCCTTCTGCCTCCAGTGCGCGCACGTCCCGCCGTACGGTCACTTCGGAGGTCTGGACGACGCGGGCGAGCTCACGGAGCGACACGGCCCCGTTCGCTCGCACCATTTCGAGGATCAATTGGCGACGTTCTGCAGCGAACACGAAACTGACAGTAACCCCAACGACCGTCTGGTTTCAGCAGTTTGCGCCGAATAACAGAAGTTGTTCGCACACAGGGGCGGGAAGTGGTATGGGGCCTACCCGCCCCGCCTATGCCGCACGCATGCTCGACAACTCCCTGTGACCAGCGGGGAGTCGGATTCGGCCGCTGGACAGAGCCTAGACGTCCCCGCTCGTCTTGCGCGTGTGCAGCTGGCGCGCGACCTCCGCGATCGACCCCGAAAGGGACGGATACACGGTGAACGCGTTCGCGATCTGTTCGACCGTCAGATTGTTGTCGACGGCGATCGAGATCGGGTGGATCAGTTCCGAGGCGCGCGGCGAGACGACGACGCCGCCGACCACGATCCCCGTGCCCGGGCGGCAGAACAGCTTCACGAAGCCGTCGCGGATGCCCTGCATCTTGGCGCGCGGGTTGCGCAGCAGGGGCAGCTTGACGACCCGGGCGTCGATCTTGCCGCCGTCGACGTCCGCCTGTGTGTAGCCGACGGTCGCGATCTCGGGGTCGGTGAAGACGTTGGAGGAGACCGTCTTCAGGTTCAGCGGGGCCACCGCGTCGCCGAGGAAGTGGTACATGGCGATACGTCCCTGCATCGCGGCCACGGACGCGAGCGCGAAGACGCCGGTCACGTCACCGGCGGCGTAGACGCCCGGAGCGGTGGTGCGCGAGACCTTGTCGGTCCAGATGTGCCCGGAGTCGCGCAGCCGGACGCCGGCCTCCTCCAGGCCCATGCCCTGGCTGTTCGGGATGGCGCCGACCGCCATCAGGCAGTGCGTGCCGCTGATGACGCGGCCGTCGGAGAGGGTGACCTCGACCCGGTCGCCGACCCGCTTGGCGGCGGCGGCGCGGGAGCGCGCCATGACGTTCATGCCGCGGCGGCGGAACACGTCCTCCAGGACGGCGGCGGCGTCCGGGTCCTCGCCGGGCAGCACGCGGTCGCGGGAGGAGACGAGGGTGACCTTCGAGCCGAGGGCCTGGTAGGCGCCGGCGAACTCGGCGCCGGTGACACCGGAGCCGACCACGATGAGCTCCTCGGGGAGCTCGGTCAGGTCGTAGACCTGCGTCCAGTTGAGGATGCGCTCGCCGTCGGGCTGGGCGTCGGGCACCTCGCGCGGGTGACCGCCGGTGGCGATCAGGACGGCGTCGGCGGTGAGGGTCTCCTCGGTGCCGTCGGCGGCGGCGACCACGACCTTGCGGGAGCCGTCGAGGGCCTGCATGCCCTCCAGCCGGCCGCGGCCGCGCATGACCCGGGCGCCCGCGCGCGTGACCGAGGCGGTGATGTCGTGCGACTGGGCGAGGGCGAGCCGCTTCACACGGCGGTTCACCTTGCCGAGGTCCACGCCGACGACCCGCGCGGCCTGCTCCATCGGCGGGGTGTCGTCGGCGACGATGATGCCGAGCTCTTCGTACGAGGAGTCGAAGGTGGTCATCACCTCGGCCGTGGCGATCAGAGTCTTCGACGGCACGCAGTCGGTCAGCACCGACGCTCCGCCCAGGCCGTCGCAGTCGACGACGGTCACCTCCGCGCCGAGCTGGGCGGCCACCAGGGCCGCCTCGTATCCGCCGGGTCCGCCACCGATGATCACGATCCGAGTCACGTACCCCATTGTCCCGCACTCTTCAAGGTGCTTCCGCCCGGGGGTTCGGGGCACCCCTTCTCCCGGCACGGGGCAATGGGTTGGCAAGGGGCCTCTGGTACCGGCGGGGCGGGTGGGCCCGCTGCCGTACCCTCGACGCATGTCGCTCTACGCCGCGTACGCCGGCAACCTCGATGCGCGGCTGATGTCCCGTCGCGCTCCCCACTCGCCGTTGCGCGCCACCGGCTGGCTGAACGGGTGGCGGCTGACGTTCGGGGGCGAGCACATGGGCTGGGAGGGCGCGCTGGCGACGATCGTCGAGGACCCCTTCTGCCAGGTCTTCGTCGCGCTGTACGACATCGCGCCGCCCGACGAGGACGCCATGGACCGCTGGGAGGGCGTCGGGCTCGGCATCTACCGCCGGATGCGGACGCGGGTGCACACCCTGGACGGCGAGGAGCCCGCCTGGACCTACGTCCTCGACGGCTACGAGGGCGGTCTGCCGGCGGCGCGCTACCTCGGCGAGATCGCGGACGCGGCGGAGTCCGCCGGCGCTCCGCACGACTACGTGATGGAGCTGCGGAAGCGTCCCTGCTGAAACAGGCGGCGCCCCGATGGCGCACAGGCCGCACAGAGGGCGGTCACAGGCCACTCTCAGGGTCCCTCGCGTCACAGCTTTCGTTGGAAACGACAAGACAACGATCGCCATCCCGTGAGCTCTGTCATCTACGCGCGTAGGCCGATACCGGCTACTCTCGTCCGCGTGAACGCATCTCTTCTTCCGGACGACATCCAGGGCGACCCGCATGCCGCCGCCGACGCCGCCGCCTCGCGCCTGCGCGAACTGACCGGCGCCGAGACCCACGACGTCGCCCTCGTGATGGGCTCCGGCTGGGCGCCGGCGGTGGACGCCCTCGGCGCTCCCGACGCCGAGTTCCCGGTCACCGAGCTGCCCGGGTTCCCGCCCCCGGCGGTGGAGGGGCACGGCGGCAAGATCCGCTCCTACCGTTCCGGCGACAAGCGCGCCCTGGTCTTCCTGGGCCGTACGCACTACTACGAGGGCCGCGGTGTCGCCGCCGTCGCGCACGGCGTCCGCACCGCCGTCGCCGCCGGCTGCAAGACCGTGGTCCTGACCAACGGCTGCGGCGGTCTGCGCGAGGGCATGCGCCCCGGGCAGCCCGTGCTGATCAGCGACCACATCAACCTGACGGCGACCTCCCCGATCGTGGGCGCCAACTTCGTCGATCTCACCGACCTGTACTCCCCGCGCCTGCGTGCCCTGTGCAAGGAGATCGACGCCACGCTGGAGGAGGGCGTCTACGCCCAGTTCCCCGGCCCGCACTACGAGACGCCGGCCGAGATCCGCATGGCCCGGGTGATCGGGGCGGACCTGGTGGGCATGTCGACGGTGCTGGAGGCCATCGCGGCGCGCGAGGCGGGCGCGGAGGTGCTGGGCATCTCTCTGGTCACCAACCTCGCCGCCGGGATGACCGGTGAGCCGCTGAACCACGAGGAGGTCCTGCAGGCGGGCCGCGACTCGGCGACGCGGATGGGTTCCCTGCTGGCCCAGGTGCTCGGCCGGCTGTAGGCGACGCACCAGGGGCCCGGCCCCCTGGCCCCACGCTCCCCGAACGCCGGAGCAACTGGTTTTGACGAACACGAGAGGCTGACCCCGACGTGCACGACGACCTGCTAGCCCGCGCCCACGCCTGGCTCGCCGAGGACCCCGACCCGGAGACCCGCGACGAACTCGCCAAGCTGATCGAGGCCGGGGACGTCACGGAGCTCGCCGAACGGTTCGGCGGCACCCTCCAGTTCGGCACCGCGGGGCTGCGGGGCGAACTCGGCGCCGGGCCCATGCGCATGAACCGCGCGGTCGTCATCAGGGCGGCCGCCGGTCTCGCGGCGTACCTCGACGCCAAGGGGCAGCGCGGCGGCCTGGTCGTGATCGGCTACGACGCCCGCCACAAGTCCGCCGACTTCGCCCGCGACACGGCGTCGGTGATCACGGGCGCGGGGCTGCGGGCCGCCGTGCTCCCCCGCCCGCTGCCGACCCCGGTCCTGGCGTACGCCATACGGCACCTCGGCGCGGTCGCCGGGGTCGAGGTCACCGCCAGCCACAACCCACCCCGGGACAACGGCTACAAGGTCTACCTCGGCGACGGCTCGCAGATCGTGCCGCCCGCCGATGCGGAGATCGCCGCCGAGATCGACGCGATCGCCGCCCTGGCGGACGTCCCGCGCCCGGACGCCGGCTGGGAGACCCTCGGCGACTCGGTCCTGGACGCCTACCTCGCCCGCACGGACGCCGTGCTCGCCGCCGGTTCCCCCCGCACGGCACGCACCGTCTACACGGCGATGCACGGCGTCGGCAAGGACACCCTCCTCGCCGCCTTCGCCCGCGCCGGGTTCCCGGAGCCGGTCCTGGTCGCCGAGCAGGCCGAGCCGGACCCGGACTTCCCCACGGTCGCCTTCCCCAACCCGGAGGAGCCGGGCGCCATGGACCTGGCGTTCGCCAGGGCCCGCGAGACCGACCCCGACCTGATCGTGGCGAACGACCCGGACGCCGACCGCTGCGCCGTGGCCGTCAAGGACGGCGGCGACTGGCGGATGCTGCGCGGGGACGAGGTCGGCGCGCTGCTCGCCGCGCACCTGGTGCGGCGCGGCGCCCGCGGCACCTTCGCGGAGTCGATCGTCTCCTCCTCCCTGCTCGGCCGCATCGCCGAGAAGGCGGGCCTGCCCTACGAGGAGACCCTCACCGGCTTCAAGTGGATCGCCCGCGTCGAGGGCCTGCGCTACGGCTACGAGGAGGCCCTCGGCTACTGCGTCGACCCCGACGGCGTACGGGACAAGGACGGCATCACCGCCGCCCTGCTCATCACCGAGCTGGCCTCCGAGCTCAAGGAGGAGGGCCGTACGCTGCCCGACCTGCTCGACGACCTCGCGGTGGAGCACGGGCTGCACGCCACCGACCAGCTCTCGGTCCGCGTCGAGGACCTGTCGGTCATCGCCGACGCGATGCGCCGCCTGCGCGAGCGGCCGCCGACCGGGCTCGCGGGCCTGGCCGTCACCCGGGCCGAGGACCTGAGCCAGGGCACGGACCGGCTGCCGCCCACCGACGGCCTGCGCTACACGCTGGACGGCGCCCGGGTGGTCGTCCGGCCCAGCGGCACCGAGCCCAAGCTGAAGTGCTACCTGGAGGTCGTCGTCCCGGTCGCCGGCCACGCGGGCCTCCAGGCGGCCCGCGCGACCGCCACCGGCCTCCTCGACGCGATCAAGCGGGACCTGTCGGCCGCCGCCGGCATCTGAGGCACGCGGCCGGCGGCCGCGGGCCCGGCATGCGGAACGGGGTGCCCTCACCGGGCACCCCGTTCGGCGTCTGGTGCGGCGCGGCGCTCAGCCCGTCGCCACCAGGATCGCCAGCAGCACCGCACCGGCCACCACCGGTGCCGCGATCTCGTAGGCCCAGCGGACGCTCACCTCACCCTGCGCCGCCTCCGACTCGCCCTTGGTCTCCAGGAGTTCGCGCAGGTCGTCCATGACCTTGTCGGACTCGGCGCGGGCGGGTCCGTCGGAGACGTCGGCGGCGCCGCGGGCAAGGCCGCCGAGGCCGAAGCCGCCGCCCATGCCGCCGCGACGGCCGCCCCGGCCGCTCGCCTCGGCGGCGCGCTGCGCGTTCGCCCGGGCGTCCCGCGCGGCCGCCTTCTTCCGGGCCCGCAGGGAGACGGGGACGGCCCACAGCTGGTACTTGCGGCCGGACTTCGCGACGACCTCGTTGGAGTAGCCGGAGCGCAGCGAGACGACCTCGCCCCAGGGCACCGAGACGATGCGGAAGGGGTTGCGGATGCGCATCCGCTCCTCGTTGGCGAAGACGGCGGGGCGCAGTGTGAAGGCCGTGATCAGCGGGACGAGGAAGATCATCGTGGCGAGCGCCAGCCAGGGCGTGCGGTCGCGCCCGGAGACGATCGCGTCGATGCCGAGCCAGGCCACGATGGCCAGCAGCAGGACGCCGCCGGCGATGCCCATGGGGGAACGGTAGGCGCGGTCCCGCTGCCCCGGGGTGGGGGGCTGGGGCGCAGGTGACTCGTGGTCGGGGGTCGTCATGCCTGCGATTGTGCCGTAGGCGGGGCGAGCGGGCGCCGTGGGGCCGGGCGTCCCTTCCGCGCAGCGATCCGGCTTCCCGGGCTGTACAGCTGCTACGCGCGTAGATATGCTCGTCTGGTGACCATGCCCACCAACGCACCCTCCGCAGCTCACGCACTGACGGACGTCACCACGTCCGACCGCACGCTGCGCCGCTTCCTGCACGGGCTGCCCGGCGTCGACGCGGTCGGCCTGGAGGCGCGCGCCGCCTCGCTCGGCACCCGTTCCATCAAGACCACCGCGAAGGCGTACGCCATCGACCTCGCCATCTCGATGGTCGACCTGACGACGCTGGAAGGCGCGGACACCCCGGGCAAGGTCCGGGCGCTCGGCGCCAAGGCGGTCCGGCCCGATCCGACGGACCGCACGGCTCCGCCGACCGCGGCCGTCTGCGTCTATCCCGACATGGTGCCCGTCGCCAAGGAGGCCGTGGCCGGCTCGACCGTGAAGGTCGCCTCGGTCGCCACCGCCTTCCCGGCGGGCCGCGCCCCGCTCTCCGTCAAGCTGGCGGACGTGCGCGAGGCCGTCGCCGCGGGCGCCGACGAGATCGACATGGTCATCGACCGCGGGGCGTTCCTCGCGGGCGACTACATCAAGGTGTACGACGAGATCGCCGCGGTGAAGGAGACCTGCGGGACCTCGGCCCGCCTCAAGGTCATCTTCGAGACCGGCGAGCTGTCGACGTACGACAACATCCGCCGCGCGAGCTGGCTCGGCATGCTGGCGGGCGCCGACTTCATCAAGACCTCCACCGGCAAGGTGGCGGTGAACGCGACGCCCGCGAACACCCTGCTGATGCTGGAGGCGGTGCGCGACTTCCGCGCCCAGACCGGCGTGCAGGTCGGGGTGAAGCCGGCCGGCGGCATCCGTACGTCCAAGGACGCGATCAAGTTCCTCGTCCTGGTCAACGAGACCGCCGGCGAGGACTGGCTCGACAACCACTGGTTCCGCTTCGGCGCCTCCTCGCTCCTGAACGACCTGCTGATGCAGCGTCAGAAGCTGGCCACCGGCCGCTACTCCGGCCCCGACTACGTGACGGTGGACTGATCACCATGGCATCCGCATTCGAATACGCCCCGGCGCCCGAGTCCCGCTCGATCGTCGACATCGCCCCGTCCTACGGCCTGTTCGTCGACGGCGAGTTCACGGAGGCCGCCGACGGCAAGGTCTTCAAGACCGTCTCCCCGTCGACCGAGGAGGTCCTCTCCGAGGTCGCCCAGGCCGGCGAGGCGGACGTGGACCGCGCGGTGAAGGCCGCCCGCAAGGCCTTCGAGACGTGGTCGGCGCTGCCCGGCTCCGAGCGCGCCAAGTACCTGTTCCGCATCGCCCGGATCATCCAGGAGCGCAGCCGCGAGCTGGCCGTCCTGGAGACGCTGGACAACGGCAAGCCGATCAAGGAGACCCGCGACGCCGACCTCCCCCTGGTCGCCGCGCACTTCTTCTACTACGCGGGCTGGGCCGACAAGCTCGGCCACGCCGGCTTCGGCGCGGACCCGCGCCCGCTGGGCGTCGCGGGCCAGGTCATCCCCTGGAACTTCCCGCTGCTGATGCTGGCGTGGAAGATCGCCCCCGCGCTCGCCACCGGCAACACGGTCGTGCTCAAGCCCGCCGAGACCACCCCGCTCTCCGCCCTCTTCTTCGCGGACGTCTGCCGCCAGGCGGGGCTGCCCAGGGGCGTCGTCAACATCCTTCCCGGGTACGGCGACGCGGGCGCCGCGCTCGTCGCGCACCCGGACGTGAACAAGGTCGCCTTCACCGGCTCCACGGCCGTCGGCAAGGAGATCGCGCGCACGGTCGCGGGCAGCCGCAAGAAGCTCACCCTCGAACTGGGCGGCAAGGGCGCCAACATCGTCTTCGACGACGCCCCGATCGACCAGGCGGTGGAGGGGATCGTCAACGGCATCTTCTTCAACCAGGGGCAGGTCTGCTGTGCGGGCAGCCGGCTGCTGGTCCAGGAGTCGATCCAGGACGAGCTGCTCGACTCCCTCAAGCGGCGGCTGTCGACGCTCCGGCTCGGCGACCCGCTGGACAAGAACACGGACATCGGCGCGATCAACTCCGAGGAGCAGCTCTCCCGCATCACCTCGCTCGTCGAGCGCGGCGAGGCGGAGGGCGCCGAGCGCTGGTCCCCGGCCTGCGAACTCCCCGAGAGCGGCTACTGGTTCGCCCCGACGCTGTTCACGAACGTCACCCAGGCGCACACCATCGCGCGTGACGAGATCTTCGGCCCGGTGCTGTCGGTGCTGACCTTCCGCACCCCCGACGAGGCCGTCGCCAAGGCCAACAACACCCCGTACGGCCTGTCGGCGGGCATCTGGACGGAGAAGGGCTCGCGCATCCTCGCGGTCGCGAACAAGCTCCGGGCGGGCGTCGTCTGGTCCAACACGTTCAACAAGTTCGACCCGACCTCGCCGTTCGGCGGCTACAAGGAGTCGGGCTTCGGCCGCGAGGGCGGCCGCCACGGCCTGGAGGCATACCTCGATGTCTGATCGCCTGTCTGTCTTCAAGACCTACAAGCTGTACGTCGGCGGGAAGTTCCCGCGTTCCGAGAGCGGCCGGGTGTACGAGGTGACCGACAAGAAGGGCAACTGGCTGGCGAACGTGCCCCTTTCGTCCCGCAAGGACGCCCGTGACGCGGTGGTCGCCGCCCGTAAGGCGGTCGGCGGCTGGTCCGGCGCGACGGCCTACAACCGCGGCCAGATCCTCTACCGCATCGCGGAGATGCTCGAGGGCCGCAAGGAGCAGTTCGTCCGCGAGGTCGCCGAGTCGGAGGGCCTGTCCAGGCCGAAGGCGGCCGCGGTCGTGGACGCCACGATCGACCGCTGGGTCTGGTACGCGGGCTGGACGGACAAGATCGCCCAGGTCGTCGGCGGCGGAAACCCGGTCGCGGGCCCGTTCTTCAACCTCTCCTCGCCGGAGCCGACGGGCGTGGTCGTGGTCCTCGCGCCCCAGGAGTCGTCCTTCCTGGGCCTGGTCTCGGTGCTCGCCCCGGTGATCGCGACCGGCAACACGGCGATCGTGGTCGCGAGCGAGAAGTCCCCGCTTCCCGCCCTGTCGCTGGGCGAGGTGCTGGCCACCTCCGACCTGCCCGGCGGCGTCGTCAACGTCCTGTCCGGCCGTACGGCGGAGATCGCCGCCCCGCTGGCCGCGCACCAGGACGTCAACGCGATCGACCTCGCGGGCGCCGACGACGTCCTGGCGAAGGATCTGGAGATCGCGGCGGCCGACAACCTCAAGCGCGTTCTTCGTCCACAGCCTGTGGACGACTGGGCGGCAACCCCGGGCACCGAGCGCATGACGGCGTTCCTGGAGACGAAGACCGTCTGGCACCCGACGGGCGCGCTGGGCGCGTCCGGCTCCTCGTACTGAGCCGGCCCCTCCCGCAGGCCGAGAGCCGCGTCCTCCCTCCGTCCGGGGAGAACGCGGCTCTCCTGCGTGCGCCGCCGCGTCTGGCGCGCCGTCAGGACAGGCCGCTCGCCCCGCCGCCCAGCAGCCCCGCGACCCCCTCGAGCGCGGGGACGGCACCGACCGGGCCGGTCTGGGTGACCGGGCCGGTCAGCTGGGAGAGCGGGATGTCGACGCCGTTGCCGTGCGGGTCGCCGGCGGCGCCCCGGAGGATCGTGATGTCGCCCCCGATGCCCTTCACCGGGCCGGCCTGCGGCGCGGCGGAGGCCGTCGCCGCGCCCGCGCCCAGGGCGGCCGTCGCGGTCGCGAGGGCGATCAGGGCGCGCGCGGCGGTGGAGTTGAGGGGGGACGAGTGTCGTGCCATGGCGAAGGCCACCTTCGAAGCGTTGAGTAACCGGATCGACACGAAGGGTAGTTGAGGTGTGATGTGCGCTCAAAAGCCGACCCGCGGGGTCGGCAGGGCGTACGGAATACGTCAAACTGGTGTCCCGTGAGCATCCATCCCTCCTCGCCCGCCCGCGTCGTGCTGCTCTGCGGCCCCTCGGGCTCGGGCAAGTCCCTCGTCGCCGCCCGCTCCGGCCTTCCCGTGCTGCGCCTCGACGACTTCTACAAGGAGGGCGCGGACCCGACGCTGCCGCTGGTGGCGGGCAGCGGCGACATCGACTGGGACCACCCCGACTCCTGGGACACGGACGTCGCCGTCACCGCGATCGCGGAGCTGTGCCGCACGGGCCGGACGAACATCCCCGTCTACGACCTCTCGCTGTCCGCCCGCACCGGTGAGGAGACCGTCGACATCGGGCGGACCCCGCTGTTCATCGCGGAGGGCATCTTCGCGGCCGAGATCGTCGAGCGCTGCCGGGAGTTGGGGCTGCTGGCCGACGCGCTGTGCCTCAGCCGCGGCGCGGTGCGCACCTTCCGCCGCCGGTTCGTGCGCGACCTCAGGGAGGGCCGCAAGTCGGTCCCGTTCCTGCTCCGCCGGGGCTGGCGCCTGATGCGCGAGGAGCGCTCGATCATCGCCCGGCAGACCGCTCTGGGCGCGTACGCCTGCGACCGGGACGAGGCCCTGGGCCGGCTGGCGGCCGCCGCGGTGGGCCGGCGCCCGGCGGCGGCCCCCACGACCTGAGCGCGGGCGGGCGACCGCCGGTGCACAGACGAAAAGCGGGACTGGACGGACCCCCCGGCCCTCCAGTCCCGCTCTCCCCCGTTCCCCCGTGGTGCTCCCCCCGGGTTACCGGCCGCCCATGACCCCCGTTCCCCCGTGGGTCCCCCCGGCGACCGTTCCCCCGTCTTTCCCCCGTGCTTCCCCCGTTACCTGCTTCCCCCCGACCTTCAGGCGACGAGCTCCCCGAAGGCGTCCTCCTCGTCACGGCCGAAGCTGAGGACCTCGTCCTCGCGCAGCCGGCGCAGCGAGCGCCAGATGCTGGACTTCACCGTGCCGACACTGATGTCGAGGATCTCCGCGATCTCCGGGTCGGTGCGGCCCTCGTAGTAGCGCAGGACCAGCATCGTGCGCTGGAGTTCGGGCAGCCGGGCGAGCGCCTGCCACAGGACGGCGCGCAGTTCGGTGCCGCGCATCGCGTCCGTGTCGCCGGGCGTCTCCGGCAGTTCCTCGGTCGGGTACTCGTTCAGCTTGCGGCGGCGCCACGCGCTGATGTGCAGGTTGGTCATGGTGCGGCGGAGGTATCCGCCGACCGCCGCCTTGTCGCTGATCCGGTCCCATGCCTTGTACGTCGAGAACAGCGCGCTCTGCAGCAGGTCCTCGGCCTCGAAGCGGTCACCGGTCAGGTGGTAGGCGGTTGCGTACAGGGAGGCGCGGCGCTCCTGGACGTAGGCGGTGAACTCCGCCTCCGACAGCGAGCGACGTTCCCCCGTGTCCTCCCTGTACGCGCTTCCCCCGTGGTTCTCCCCCGTGATGTCAACCACCGACATGTAACCGGTGTGCTGACGCCCGGTGCCGCGAGCGCACCCCCGCCCGCTCACGGCACCGGACTTCTCTGAACCCCGGCCCCCGTTCACGTCGTGCAGGCGCGTGATCACTGCGCTGATGCTGGTGCCGTGCAGCGTATTCATCTCGCGCCCCCCGTCGTGGACTTCCGGTGTTCGGTCTTCTCAGGCGGTCCTTCCTTGCCTGTGCCGAAAAGCTTGCCCGGGCACCTTCATCGCCGTGTCAGCCGACTGTCACAGACCTGTCACAGGGGCCCTTCGTAGAGGGAGCACAGCCCGGTCACAGAGAGGAGCGGTACGCGCACGTACCCGTACAGGAGTCGAAACCGCGGCCTGCCATGGGCCAGAATGTGCCTCGTGCCTTCCCTGTTGCTGATCGAGGACGACGACGCCATCCGTACGGCCCTGGAGCTGTCCCTTACGCGCCAGGGACACCGGGTTGCCACCGCTGCCACCGGTGAGGACGGTCTGAAGCTCCTGCGCGAGCAACGGCCGGACCTGATCGTGCTGGACGTGATGCTGCCCGGCATCGACGGGTTCGAGGTGTGCCGGCGCATCCGGCGCACCGACCAGCTGCCGATCATCCTGCTGACCGCGCGCAGCGACGACATCGACGTGGTGGTGGGCCTGGAGTCCGGCGCCGACGACTACGTCGTCAAACCCGTCCAGGGGCGGGTGCTCGACGCCCGTATCCGGGCGGTGCTGCGGCGCGGGGAGCGCGAGGCGAACGACTCGGCGACCTTCGGCTCGCTGGTCATCGACCGCGCGGCCATGACCGTGACCAAGAACGGCGAGGACCTCCAGCTCACCCCGACCGAGCTCAGGCTGCTGCTCGAACTGAGCCGGCGGCCCGGACAGGCCCTGTCCCGGCAGCAGTTGCTGCGCCTGGTGTGGGAGCACGACTACCTCGGCGACTCCCGGCTGGTGGACGCCTGCGTCCAGCGGCTGCGTGCCAAGGTCGAGGACGTGCCGTCCGCACCGACCCTGATCCGTACCGTGCGTGGCGTGGGCTACCGGCTGGACACTCCTCAGTGACACCAGCGCAAGGGGGGGTTCGCGGCTGGGCCGCGACCCGCAAGGGACATCTGTCGCGACTGCGGTTCACCAGTCTCCGGCTGCGGCTGGTCGTCGTGTTCGGGCTGGTGGCGCTCACCGCGGCCGTGTCCGCGTCGGGGATCGCGTACTGGCTCAACCGCGAGGCCGTGCTCACCCGCACCCAGGACGCGGTGCTCGGCGACTTCCGGCAGGCGATGCAGACCCGCGCCGGCACCCTGCCGCCGCATCCCACCCAGGACGAACTGCAGCACACCGCGGGGCAGATGGCGAACACCAGCCAGCGCTTCAGTGTGCTGCTCGTCGCCCAGGACTCCGACGGCCGCACGGTGTACGGCAGTTCGGGCGGCCTCGACGGCTTCTCGCTGCAGGACGTGCCCGCGTCGCTGCGGGCCGCCGTGAACAAGAGGCAGGCGGTCGACTCCGGCAACAAGTACGCCTACCACCTGTACTGGCAGCGCGTCGTGGACCACGGCACGCCGTACCTGGTGGCCGGCACGCGGGTGATCGGCGGCGGGTCGACCGGCTACATGCTCAAGTCGCTGGAGCCGGAGGCCAAGGACCTCAACTCCCTGGCCTGGTCGCTGGGGATCGCCACCGGTCTCGCGCTGATCGGCTCCGCGCTGCTCGCGCAGGCCGCCGCCTCCACCGTGCTCAAGCCCGTTCAGCGGCTGGGCGTGGCCGCCCGGCGGCTCGGCGAGGGCAAGCTGGACACCCGGCTGAGGGTCTCGGGCACGGACGAACTCGCCGATCTGTCACGGACGTTCAACCACGCGGCCGAGGCGCTGGAGAAACGCGTCGACGACATGGCCGCGCGCGACGAGTCCTCCCGGCGCTTCGTCGCGGACATGAGCCATGAACTCCGGACGCCGCTCACCGCGATCACCGCCGTGACCGAGATCCTGGAGGAGGAGCTGGAGGCGGAGTCGGGGTCGATGGACCCGATGATCGAGCCCGCCGTACGGCTCGTCGTCAGCGAGACCCGGCGGCTCAACGACCTGGTCGAGAACCTGATGGAGGTCACCCGCTTCGACGCGGGCACCGCCCGCCTGGTGCTCGACGACGTGGACATCGCCGACCAGATCACCGCCTGCATCGACGCGCGCGCCTGGCTGGACGCGGTGGACCTGGAGGCCGAACGCGGCGTCCACGCCCGGCTCGACCCGCGCCGCCTGGACGTGATCCTGGCGAACCTCATCGGCAACGCCCTCAAGCACGGCGGCTCCCCGGTGCGGGTCGCGGTGCGCGAGACGGCCGACGAGATCGTCATCGCGGTACGGGACCACGGCCCCGGCATCCCCGAGGACGTCCTGCCGCACGTCTTCGACCGCTTCTACAAGGCGAGCGCGTCCCGGCCGCGCTCCGAGGGCAGCGGCCTGGGCCTGTCCATCGCGATGGAGAACGCCCACATCCACGGCGGCGAGATCACCGCCGCGAACTCGCCCGACGGGGGCGCGGTGTTCACGCTGCGGCTGCCGCGCGACGCGTCGCGGCTCGCGGAGGAGTCCGAGAACGACTCGGGGAAGGACGGGGACGCCACATGACCGTACGACGCCTGCTGGCGGTCCCGGTCCTGGCCGTGCTGCTCGCCGGGTGCGGCATCCGGTCCACCGAGGTGCCCACGGACTTCGGGGCGGCGCCCTCGAAGGTGCAGTGCTCGCTCGCCGAGCCGGAGGTCGCGGCGCAGGCCTCGCGCGGGCTGCCGGTGCAGGTGTTCCTGCTGTGCGGCTCGTCGCTGGTCTCCGTGGACCGGACGGTACGGGTGCCGGACGGCACCGCGGACTCGCAGCGGCGGGTGCTGGTGGCCCAGGGGCTGCTGGACCAGCTCGCGGCGACACCGTCGGCCGCCGAGAAGGAGGCCGGTTACACCACGGACGTACGCGGCGGCATGACCGTCGGCGGCCCGCACGCCGGCGACCCCGAGGACACGATCCGCCTGAGCACCCCGCCCGGCGACCTCACCTCGTTCGCCCTCGCGCAGGTCGTCTGCACGTTCTCCGACTCGGCGGCGGCCGAGGGCGACGGCTCGGTCATCCTGGGCGGCCCGGGCCGCGAGCCGCTGCGCCGCTACGAGTGCACCGACGAGGTCCGCTCCCGCCCGGGCACCACGCAGCCGCCCTCCAGCGCGGTCACGGACGGCTGACGCGCCCTGCCGGGCCGCACGGCCCGGCAGGCTTCCCCCGAGATGAACGGGGGCCGACGGGGGCGTGTGGCGCAGGCCTCACACAGGTACCTGGGGGCGACCCGGAACCGATCCTGCCGGACGCCGCGTCTAGGGGGGCGTGCAGCGTCAAGGCTCCATCGGCGGCAGCGCCGCGATCCGCATCCGTGTGACAGGGGTTGTCCTCCTCGTCGCACACCTCGCGTTCGTCGCCTGGCTCACGCTGCGGCCGCTGGAGGTGCCCTGGGTGACGCCGCCCAATCTGCGCCCGTTCGCCGGCATCCGGGCCGATCTCGCGCTCGGCGGACCGGTGGCGGCCCGCCGGATCGGCGCGGGCCTCGCCCTCCTCGCGCCGCTCGGGGTGCTGCTGCCGGCGGCGCACGGCAGGCTCCGCGTCTCCCCGTTCGCCTCCTTCGTCCGTACGGTCGCCGCGGGCGCCCTGGTCTCGCTGGGCATCCTGCTGCTGCAGACGGGCGTGCCGGGGCGGGTCCCGGATGTCGACGCGCTGCTGCTGAACACGGTGGGCGTGGCCGTCGCGCATCTCGCCGTCGTCCCCGCGGCCCGCGCCTGGCTCCGCCGCAGGTCGCAGCCGGGCGACCGTGCCGCCGTCCGCCAGGAGGAAGCTGCTCAGGGTCGGACCCCGACGTTTCCCAGGGTAGGGATCGCACCGTAGAGCGACGCTTTGCCCCCTTCGTCTCCGTAGCGTTGAAGGCAGATGAGGAAGCCACCCGGGCTCTCCTCCGACGCTCACGAAGGAGCCGCACATGTCCGCCCTCGTCCGCCCCACCCACGGCCGCATGATCGGCGGCGTGTGCGCCGGTCTGGCGCGGCGCTTCGGCACCTCCGCGACCACGATGCGCGTGATCTTCCTGCTCTCCTGCCTGCTGCCGGGACCGCAGTTCCTGCTCTACATAGCGCTGTGGATCCTGCTCCCCTCGGAGGACAAGGCATCCGCCCGCACCGCCTGGTGACATCTGCTCCTGCGTACGCCGATGGGGCGCACCCCGTGTCCAAGGGGTGCGCCCCATCGGCGCGTTCCGCGGGCGGATCAGCCGCCGATCGGCAGGCCCTTCACCGGCACGCCGCCCTGCACGGGCAGGCCGCCGAGCAGCCCGGCGACCGGGGTGGACGGGCCGTCGGCGATGGCCCGCTGGGCGGCCGGCTGCACGGAGGCCAGGCCACGCTCGATGGTGGGCTTGCCCTGGGCCACCGCCGCCTGGGCGCCGGGGAGCGCCTGGGAGACGTTCTGCGCCGGGAGCTGGCTGGTCACGGAGTCCAGCGTTCCGGTGGCGTCCGGAACCGCCGTAGCCGCGTTCGCGGCGCCCGCGCCCGTGGCGGCGAAGGCGGCACCGAGAGCGGCGACACCGAGGGTCTTGGCAGCAGACTGCTTCATGAAAATGCGTCCTCGAAATGGATTACGGGGATGTGAGCGGTGTCCAAGACCGTAAACACGCACACCCGCCCGCTGCAAACATCGAAATGCGGACGCGTTGTGAATACCCGTCCGCATTCCTCACACCCCGATTTTTTCGCTCACCCCTCCGAATCAGCAGAACCGCTGGTGGAGGCGGTCTGCTGGAACAGCCATTCGGACTTCAGCTCGGCATATCCGGGCTTGATCACGTCATTGATCATCGCGAGTCGTTCATCGAAAGGAATGAACGCTGATTTCATCGCATTGACGGAGAACCACTGGAGGTCGTCGAGCGAATAACCGAACGCCTCGACCAGGTACTCGAATTCCTTGCTCATGCTCGTGTCCGACATGAGGCGATTGTCCGTATTTACGGTGGCACGGAAATGCAGCCGGCGCAGCAGACCGATCGGATGCTCGGCGTAGGACGCCGCCGCGCCGGTCTGGAGGTTCGAACTGGGGCACAGCTCCAGCGGGATGCGCTTGTCGCGGACGTAGGAGGCGAGCCGGCCGAGCTTCACCGAGCCGTCCGCCTGCACCTGGATGTCGTCGATGATGCGCACGCCGTGCCCGAGCCGGTCCGCGCCGCACCACTGGAGCGCCTGCCAGATGGACGGCAGCCCGAAGGCCTCGCCTGCATGGATGGTGAAGTGGTTGTTCTCGCGCTTGAGGTACTCGAAGGCGTCGAGGTGCCGGGTGGGCGGGTAACCGGCCTCCGCGCCCGCGATGTCGAAGCCGACGACACCCAAGTCCCGGTAGCGGTTGGCGAGTTCCGCGATCTCCAGAGCGCGGGCGGCGTGCCGCATGGCGGTGAGCAGGGCGCCGACGCGGATCCGGTGGCCGTTCGCCCGGGCCAGCTGCTCCCCTTCCCTGAAGCCCTCGTTGACGGCCTCGACGACCTCTTCGAGGGTGAGTCCGCCTTCGAGGTGCTGCTCGGGGGCGTACCGCACCTCGGCGTAGACCACACCGTCCTCGGCGAGGTCCTCGGCGCACTCGCGGGCGACCCGGACGAGGGCGTCGCGGGTCTGCATCACGCCGACGGTGTGGGAGAAGGTCTCCAGATACCGCTCCAGCGAACCGGAGTCGGCGGCCTCGCGGAACCAGATGCCGAGCTTGTCGGGGTCGGTCTCCGGGAGGCGTGAGTAGCCCGTCTCGCGGGCGAGTTCGACGATCGTCCCCGGGCGGAGGCCGCCGTCGAGGTGGTCGTGCAGCAGAACCTTCGGCGCCCGGCGGATCTGGTCCGGCGTCGGGGTCTTCGAGATGGCCTGGCTCGTCATTTCCGCACTCTATCCCCTACGCGCGTAGATCGCCCGCTGTACAGTTCCGTCGATACGTAACGGTGACCGCAAGTACGGGTCGAGTACAGCCACCCTTCTGACACTGTTCTGTCATGGCGCACCAAGCGATGCCGATCCGGGCCCGGCTGGGGCGGGCACTCGGCCCGGAGCCGACAGCGGTGAGCGGAGTGGTCCTGCTGCTCCCCGGCGGTGCCGAGGAATCGGCCCGCAGACCGTCCCCCATGCTGGCGACCGCATCCGTACGCGCGTTGGGCAGACGGCTGGCCCGCGCGGGCCGCGAGGAGGACCTGGCGACGCACGTCGTCCACTACCGCTACCGCGGCTGGAACGGCAGCGAGGCCCATCTGGCGCAGGACGCCACCTGGGCCGCCGACGAGGTCGTACGGCGCTACGGCGACGTCCCGATCTGCCTCGTCGGCGTCGACATGGGCGGCCGGGCGGCGCTGCGCGCGGGCGGGCACGAAGCCGTCAACTCCGTTCTGGCGATCGGACCTTGGCTGCCGGAGGAGGACGTCGCCGCCTCGCCCGAACCGGTGAAACAGCTCGTGGGGCGGCGGGTGCTGATCGTGCACGGCACGAACGACAGCGTCTGCGACCCCGAGCTGTCCTTCCGGCTCGCGGCGCGGGCGAAGAAGGCGAACCGGGACGTGTGCCGCTTCGAAGTCCACTCGGACGGGCACGGGTTGCACCAGTACCGCAGCGAAGTGCAGGCGCTGGCCGAGAACTTCGTGATGGGGAGCCTGTTCGGGAGGGCGTACTCCCGGCCGGTCGAGGACGCCTTCGCGGCTCCGCCTCCGCTGGGCCTGCGGATGCCGCTGGCCTCGGGGTTCGGCAAGTCGCTGCGCCGCTGACCGGGGTCAGTCGGGCAGCAGGCCGCCTCTCCTCGACAGCAGGAACCTCTTGAACGCCGCCACCGGCGGCGTGTCCGTGCGGCCCTCCAGCCAGGCCACCCCGATCTCCCGGACCGCCCGCTGGCCGGTGATCGCCAGTTCCACAACTCCCGGGCGGGGCACGGTCGGTGGGGGCAGGAGCGCGACGCCCAGGCCCGCGGCCACCAGGCCCCGCAGCGTCTCCGTCTCCTCCCCCTCGAAGGCGATCCGGGGCCGGAAGCCGGCCTCCAGGCAGAGGTGGTCGGTGATGCGGCGCAGGCCGTAGCCGGGTTCGAGCGTCACGAAGGTCTCGTCGGACGCCTCCGCCAGGCGGATGCGGCGGCGGGCCGCGAGCGGGTGGTCGGCGGGGACGACCAGACGCAGCTTCTGCTCGTCGAGCCGGCGGGCGACGAGGCCGGGGGCCTCGGGGACCGGGGAGGTCAGGCAGAGGTCCAGCTCGCCCGCCCGCAGCTTCTCCAGCATCGCCTCGCCGTAGTTCTGGACCAGGCTGAAGCGGACGCGCGGATGGTCGACGCGGAAGGCCTGCAGCAGGCCCGGGACCGTCTCCGCCCCCATGGTGTGCAGGAAGCCGAAGGCGACCTTGCCGGTGGTGGCGTCGGCGTCCGCGCGGACCTCGTCGGCGGCCCGCTCGATCTCGGCGAGCGCCCGCTCGACCGAGGCGAGGAAGGTGCGGCCGGCCGGGGTGAGGGAGACGGTACGGCCGCGCCGGGCGAACAGGTCGACGCCCAGATCCTGTTCCAGGCGGACCATGGCCCGCGACAAGGTCGACTGCGGCACCTGGAGTTCCTGCGCGGCCCGGGTGACGTGCTCGGTACGGGCGACCCCCGCGAAGTGCGCGAGCCGGGGGGCCAGCAACATCACCATGTCTTCTGTGTCACTGGACGGTGACAGGCGAGGCTGTGAGCTGTGTTGATGCGCCATGGGAACGATTATGGCAATTCCGTGCATTGGACGGATGAGCGGCGGCGTCCGTAGCTTCGAAGCATGACTCCCGCCGATACCGGGGCGTCCACCGTCGTGGGCGCCGCCGACCTCGCCCCTGCCACCGACACCCGTCTGACCCCGGGCGGCCCCGGCTACCGCCGGATGAGCTTCGCCCTCTTCCTCGCGGGCGTCGCGACCTTCGCCCTGCTCTACTCCACCCAGGCCCTGCTGCCCCTGATCTCGGGCGAGTTCGGGGTGGCGGCGAGCTCGGCGAGCTGGACGGTGGCGGCCGCGACCGGCGGCCTCGCGGTGTTCGTGCTGCCGATGAGCGCGCTCTCGGAGCGGTTCGGCCGCCGTACGGTGATGACGGGCTCGCTGGCGGTCGCGGTCACGGTGGGGCTCCTGGTCCCCTTCGCGCCCTCGCTGACCACGCTGGTCGTGCTGCGGGCCGTGCAGGGCGCGGCGCTGGCCGGGCTGCCGGCCTCCGCGACCGCGTACCTGGCGGAGGAGGTCCGGCCGAGGGCGCTGGTCACGGCGATCGGGCTGTTCGTCGCGGGCAACAGCGTCGGCGGGATGAGCGGCCGTGTCATCACCGGCTGGGTCGCGCAGGAATGGGGCTGGCGCGTCGCGGTGGGCGTGATCGGCGTGATCGCCGTCGGCTGCGCGGTGGCCTTCCGGCTGCTGCTGCCCGCCCCGCGCCACTTCACGGCCGGCTCGCTGCGGCCGCGGGTCCTGGCCCGCACGGTGCGCGACCACCTCGCCAACCCGCTGCTGCGCCGCCTGTACGCGATCGGCGCGCTGTTCATGACGGTCTTCGGCGGCGTCTACACGGTGATCGGCTACCGCCTGACGGAGGCGCCGTTTTCACTGCCGCAGGGCATCATCGGGTCGATCTTCCTGGTGTACCTGGTGGGCACGGTCTCCGCCTCGACCGCGGGCCGGCTGGTCGGGCGGCTGGGCCGGCGCGGCGCCCTGTACCTGGCGGGCGGCACGACGGCGGCGGGCCTGCTGCTGAGCCTGGTCGGCTCCCTGGTCCCGGTCCTGCTGGGCCTGGTGCTGATCACCGCCGGCTTCTTCGCGGGTCACGCGGTCGCGTCGTCGGCGGTCAGCAGGACGGCGGACCACGGGCGCGCGCAGGCCGCGGCGCTCTACCAGTCGGCGTACTACATCGGCTCCAGTGCCGGCAGCACCGTCGGCGCGGTGGCCTTCCACGCCGCGGGCTGGTCGGGCACGGTCGGCGTCGGCCTGCTGGCCGTGCTCGGGGTCGTGACGATCACGGTGTTCGGCTCGCGCGCGGCGCGCGTGGCCGCCCGGCGGCAGCCGGTCACGGCCTGACCCCTGTCCCCCACCCCTGACCTGACCTGCGCCTTCTCCCACTCGGGACGCCATTGTCAGTGCCCTGCGGTAGCTTCCAAGGTGCTGGGCGCAAAGGCGCGCGACAGAAACTCCACAGGGGTGGGTGGACGATGAGCGACGGCACGGGGACGACGACGGCGGACCTCGACATCAGGCTGGAGAAGCACCGGGTGGAGCTGACCGGCTACTGCTACCGCATGCTCGGATCCTCCTTCGAGGCCGAGGACGCGGTGCAGGACACCATGGTCCGCGCCTGGCGGAGCTACGAGAAGTTCGAGGGCCGCTCCAGCCTGCGCTCCTGGCTGTACCGCATCGCGACCAACGTCTGCCTGGACATGCTGACCGCGGGCAACAAGCGCGCCCGCCCGATGGACCTCAGCGAGTCGACGCCCCTCGCCCAGGCCGCCCTCTCCCCCCGCCCGGACAACACCTGGCTCGAGCCGATGCCGGACAACCGCGTCCTGCCCACGACCGACGACCCGGCGGAGGCGGCCGTCGCCAAGGAGTCCGTGCGGCTCGCCTTCATGGCCGCGCTCCAGCAGCTGCCGTCGAAGCAACGGGCGGTGCTCATCCTGCGCGAGGTGCTGGCGTGGAAGGCGAGCGAGGTCGCCGAGCTGCTCGACACCTCGGTCGCGTCGGTCAACAGCGCGCTCCAGCGGGCCCGGGCGACGCTCGCCGAGCGGGACGACAAGGCGGTGCACGCGGCCGTCTCGGACCCGCTGGACGAGGACCAGCAAAAGCTCCTCGACCGCTACGTCGCGGCCTTCGAGGGGTACGACATGACGGCGCTGACGACCCTGCTGCACGAGGACGCCGTCATGACGATGCCGCCGTTCGACCTGTGGCTGACCGGCCACGACGACATCACGGGCTTCATGACGACGCTGGGCGCGGCATGCGAGGGCTCCCGCCTGGTGCCGGTGCAGGTCAACGGCCTGCCGGGGTTCGCCCAGTACAAGCCGGACCCGGAGCAGGGCGGCTACACCCCGTGGGCGGTGCAGGTCCTGGAGATCTCAGACGGCCGGCTCACCGGGTTCCACTTCTTCCTGGACACCAAGCGGTGGTTCCCGCTGTTCGGCCTGCCCCTCCATCTCGAAGCGGAGCCCGACCAGATTCAGGAGGGCGTGTAGGGAGGGGGTGGGGTCCCGCAGCCGGATCCGGCCCCCGGCCCGGCGGGCGGACAGCTCCAGCCGGGCGAGCAGGTCGACGGCACCGAGCCCCCAGGGTCCCAGCGCCGCGACGTCGACCACGACGACGCCGGTGCCGGTGGCCTCCAGCAGGTCGCGCACGTCGTCGCACAGCCCTGCCACCTCGTCACGGGTGACGGGGTCGGGCAGCACGAGTACGGCGGGTGTCACGGCATCCACGATCTGTAGACCGGCCGGACACCCGGAACTCATCGGGCCGCGCCCTCCCGCCGGCGCGGACCCGCGCTCCCGTGCGGCCGTGTCCGCCGACCGGGATCACATTGACCTGCTGCCCTCCCGCCCAAGAGGGTTGGCTGTATGCCCCACATATCGGCACCGCCCCGGCCAACCCACGGCTCCCTCCCCTCCGAGGAGGCGCCGTGCAGGGGGTGTTGACGGGCTTCGCGGTCATCGCCGTCGTCATCGCGGTCGGGTACGTCATCGGCCGCCGGGGTCATCTCGGCGAGCACGGGCGCGAGGTGCTGACCAAGCTGGCCTTCCATGTGGCGTCCCCGGCCCTGCTGTTCACGACGCTCGCGAAGGCCGACCTGTCGGTGATCTTCTCCAGCCGCCTGCTGGTGACCGCGATGAGCACGGCGGCCGCGGCGGGCGTCTTCGTCGCGGTGGGCGCCGTACGGGGCTGGGGCGTGGGCCGCACCACGATCGGCGCGCTGTGCTCCAGCTACGTCAACTCCGGCAACCTCGGCATCCCGATCGCCGTGTACGTGCTGGGCGACGCCTCCCTGGTGGCGCCGGTGCTGCTGTTCCAGATCATCGCGGTCACCCCGATCGCGCTGACGATCCTCGACCTGTCCGGCCAGGGCGAGAAGGGCCCGCTGTGGATGCGGCTGCTCACGCCGCTGCGCAACCCGATCGCGGTCTGCTCGCTGGCCGGCGTCGCGGTCGCCGCGGCGGGCGTCCGCGTCCCGGACCCGGTGATGGACCCGCTGACCCTGATCGCCAACATGTCCGTCCCGGCGGTCCTGCTGGCCTTCGGCATCTCCCTGTGCGGCAGCACGATGCCGGGCCGGGGCGCCGACAAGGGCCCGGTGTTCCTCTCGGTGGCCCTGAAGGCGGTGGGCCAGCCGGTGGCGGCGTGGGCCCTGGCGACGGGTGTCTTCGGCCTGCACGGCCACCAGCTCCTCGACGTGGTGGTGACGTCCGCGCTGCCGGCGGCACAGAACCTGTACACGTACGCGAGCCGCTACCGGGTCGCCGAGGGCCTGGCGCGGGACTCGATCCTGCTGTCGACGATCCTGTCGGTGCCCGTCCTCGTGGTGGTGGCCGCCCTGCTCGGCTGAGCCCGGACAGGCCGAAGGGGCCGCCCCCCGTGGGACCGGCCCCTTCACCTCGCCCCGGCCGTCAGGCGATGCGCTCCAGCACGACGGGCGACGCCGTGAACTCCGTGCCCGCGGCGCCGATGTCGTACGAGCCCTCCAGGGCCTGGAGCGCGTACTCGAACCGCTCGGGGGTGTCGGTGTGCAGGGTCAGCAGGGGCTGGCCCGCGCTCACGGTGGCGCCCGGCTTGGCGTGCAGCTCGATGCCCGCCGCCGCCTGCACCGGGTCCTCCTTGCGGGCGCGGCCCGCGCCCAGGCGCCAGGCCGCGACGCCGACGTCGTAGGCGTCGAGGCGGGTCAGGACGCCCGCCGACGGGGCCTTGATCACGTGCTGCTCGCGGGAGGTGGGCAGTTCGGCGTCCGGGTCGCCGCCCTGGGCCGCGATCATGCGCCGCCAGACGTCCATCGCGGAGCCGTCGGCCAGCGCCTTCGCCGGGTCGGCGTCCTTGACGCCCGCCGCGTCCAGCATCTCGCGGGCGAGGGCCAGGGTCAGCTCCACCACGTCCTCGGGGCCGCCGCCCGCCAGGACCTCCAGCGACTCACGGACCTCCAGGGCGTTGCCCGCGGTCAGGCCCAGCGGGGTCGACATGTCCGTCAGCAGCGCGACCGTCCGCACGCCGTGGTCGGTGCCCAGGCCCACCATGGTGGAGGCCAGTTCGCGGGCGTCCTCGATCGTCTTCATGAAGGCGCCGGTGCCCACCTTCACGTCGAGGACCAGGGAGCCCGTGCCCTCCGCGATCTTCTTCGACATGATGGAGGAGGCGATCAGGGGGATCGCCTCGACCGTGCCGGTGACGTCCCGCAGCGCGTAGAGCTTCTTGTCGGCGGGGGCCAGTCCGTCGCCCGCCGCGCAGATCACCGCGCCGGTGGTGTCGAGGACGCCGAGCATCTCCTCGTTGGAGAGCAGGGCGCGCCAGCCCGGGATCGACTCCAGCTTGTCCAGGGTGCCGCCGGTGTGGCCGAGGCCGCGGCCCGACAGCTGCGGCACGGCCGCGCCGCAGGCCGCCACCAGGGGTGCCAGCGGAAGCGTGATCTTGTCGCCGACGCCGCCCGTCGAGTGCTTGTCGGCCGTCGGGCGGGACAGCGACGAGAAGTCCATGCGCTCGCCGGAGGCGATCATCGCGGCCGTCCAGCGGGCGATCTCACGGCGGTTCATGCCGTTGAGCAGGATGGCCATCGCGAGTGCGGACATCTGCTCGTCGGCGACCTCCCCACGGGTGTACGCGTCGATGACCCAGTCGATCTGCTCGTCGCTGAGTTCGCCGCGGTCCCGCTTGGTGCGGATGACGGAGATAACGTCCATGGCCATGACGTGCGTTCCTTCCGAGGTTCCTGGAAGTGCACGGCCCCTCTGCCGAGGTCGGAGCTCAAGTCAGAGGGGCCGTACGGGAGTTACTTGGTGAGATGGTCCGGGCCGAAGGCCTGGGGCAGCATCTCCGAGAGGGGGAGGACCCCCGCCGGGGTCTCCAGCAGGAGGTCGGGGCCCCCGAACTCGTACAGGAGCTGGCGGCAGCGGCCGCACGGGACGAGGATCTCGCCGCGCCCGTCGACGCACGTGAAGTGCGTCAGCCGGCCGCCGCCGGTGCGCTGCAGCTGCGAGACCAGCCCGCACTCGGCGCACAGGCTGATGCCGTAGGAGGCGTTCTCGACGTTGCAGCCGGAGACCGTGCGGCCGTCGTCGACCAGGGCGGCGACCCCGACGGGATAGCCCGAGTAGGGGGCGTACGCGTGCGTCATGGCCTCGCGGGCCTCGGCACGCAGCGCCTCCCAGTCGACGCCGGCCTGCGAGGTCACTTGCCCTGGCCCTTCCGGTAGCGCATGCCGTCCGCCTTCGGCATCCGCAGGCGCTGCGCGGACAGCGACAGCACCAGCAGCGTGACGACGTACGGCGTGGCGCCCACGAAGTCGCTCGGGACCTCGTCGGTGGTCAGGTACCAGGCCAGGATCAGCACGGAGATGACCGCGCTGGTCGCGGCCTGCCACATCGCCTTCTTGTAGAGCTTCCAGCCGGCCAGGGCCAGCAGGAGGACGAAGAGCAGGAGCAGCAGGGCGTGGACGGTCTCGCCGCCGTTGCGCAGCTGCAGCGCGTCGGAGTAACCGAACAGGCCCGCGCCCATGGCGAGTCCGCCCGGCCGCCAGTTGCCGAAGATCATGGCCGCCAGACCGATGTAACCGCGGCCGCCGGTCTGGCCCTCGAGGTAGGTGTGCGAGGTGACCAGCGCGAGGAAGGCGCCACCGAGGCCGGCGAGGCCGCCGGAGACGGCCACGGCCACGTACTTGTAGCGGTAGACGTTGACGCCGAGCGACTCCGCGGCGATCGGGTTCTCGCCGCAGGAGCGCAGGCGCAGGCCGAACGAGGTGCGCCACAGCACCCACCAGCTGCCGACGAAGAGCAGCACGGCCAGGATCGTCACCACGGACAGGTCGGTGACCAGGCCGCCGAGGATGCCCGCGAGGTCGGAGATCACGAACCAGTGGTGGTTCTCGACGGAGTGCAGGGCGTCCGAGAGGCCGGGGATGTCGAAGTTGGGCAGCGAGTCGACGGGCGGGGACTGCTTGGGGTTGCCGCCCGCGTCGGCCGCCTTGCCCTCCGAGAAGAAGAGCTTGGCGAGGTACTGGGTGGTGCCCAGCGCGAGGAGGTTGACCGCGACACCGGAGACGATGTGGTCGACGCCGAAGGTGATGGTGGCGACCGCGTGCACCAGACCGCCGAGGACACCGAAGCCGATGCCGCACAGCAGGCCGAGCCAGGGGTTGGACTGCCAGCCGATCCAGCCGGCGCCGAAGGTGCCGAGGATCATCATGCCCTCGAGGCCGATGTTGACCACGCCGGAGCGCTCGGACCACAGGCCCGCGAGGCCGGCGAGGCCGATCGGCACGGCGAGCCCGAGGGCCGCGGAGATCTGCCCCTCGGAGGTGAGCTGGTCGGCGCCGGTGATGATGCGGACCACGGCGACCAGGGCCAGGCCCACCGCGAGGATGGTGAGGGTCCGGCCGAGCGGGCGGCCCGAGCCGGAGCGGCCGGTGTCCGCCTTGGGCGCCGCGGGCGGCGGCGTGTCGGTCATCGTGGCAGTCATCACGCCACCTCCTGCTTCTCGGTCGGGGCGGCGGCCTGGGCGGCGAGCTCGGCGCCGACCCGCTGCTGCTGGCGCTTGAGGCCGTAGCGGCGTACGACCTCGTAGGCGATGACGACGCACAGGACGATGACGCCCTGGATGACGCCGAGGATCTCCTTGTCGTAGCCCTGGAACTCCAGGTGGTTGGTGGTGCGCTCCAGGAAGCCCCACAGCAGGGCGCCGAGGGCGATGCCCACGGGGTTGTTGCGGCCCAGCAGCGCGATGGCGATGCCGGTGAAGCCGATGCCCGACGGGAAGTCGTTGCTGAACTGGTGGCTGTCGTTGAGCAGGGTCGGCATGCCGATCAGGCCGGCCACCGCACCCGAGATGATCATGCTGGTGGCGACCATCTTCTTCACCGACACACCGCTCGCGGAGGCCGCGCTCTCGGACTGGCCGACGGTGCGCAGGTCGAAGCCGAAGCGGGTGCGCCCCAGCACGAACCAGTACGCGATGCCGACGAGCACGGCGATGACGATGAAGCCCCACAGCTCGCCGGCCGCACCGGTGTTGAAGCTGAAGAAGTACGAGCTCTTGGGCAGCGGCTTGGTGGAGACGACCGTGCCGCCGCTCTGCAGCTCGGCGAGCTTGCCCGGCTGCAGGAGGTAGGCGATGACCGCGGTGGCGATCGAGTTCAGCATGATGGTCGAGATGACCTCGCTGACGCCGCGGGTCACCTTCAGCACACCCGCGATGGCCGCCCACAGGGCACCGGTCGCCATGGCGCACAGGATGATCAGCGGGATGGAGATCCAGCCCGGCAGGGTCAGCGCCCCGCCGAGGACCGCGGCGAAGAACGCGGCGATCCGGTACTGGCCGTCGACGCCGATGTTGAACAGGTTCATGCGGAAGCCGATGGCCACCGCGACACCCGCCAGGTAGTACGTCGTCGCCTTGTTCAGGATGTAGACCTGGCTGTCGCTCGCCGAGCCGTAGGTCACCATGTCGCTGAAGGCGTCGCCCGGGTTCTTGCCGGTGGCGAGGATGACCAGCGTGGTGACGACGATCGCGGCGACGATCGCGAGCAGGGGCGCCGCGATGCCGAGGAGCAGCCGCTCCCTGTCGATGCGTTGGGTCAGCTTCTTCATCGCTCGTCGTCCTCTGCGTGCTCCAGGTGGCCGGAGGCCGCACCCGTCATGGCGGAGCCGAGCTCCTCGGGGGTGATCGTGGCGGGGTCGGCGTCGGCGACCAGACGGCCGCGGTACATCACCCGCAGGGTGTCGGAGAGCCCGATGAGCTCGTCCAGGTCGGCCGAGATCAGCAGCACGGCCAGGCCCTCGCGGCGGGCCTCGCGGATGTGGTCCCAGATCGCGGCCTGCGCTCCGACGTCCACACCGCGGGTGGGGTGGGCGGCGATGAGCAGCTTGGGCGCGTGGCTCATCTCGCGGCCGACGATCAGCTTCTGCTGGTTGCCGCCGGACAGGGAGGCCGCGGTCACCTCGATGCCCGGCGTACGGACGTCGTAGGCCTGGACGATGCGCTCGGTGTCGGCGCGGGCGCCCTTGAGGTCCAGCAGCTGGCCGCGGGAGTTGGGGCGCTCGGAGACATGGCCGAGGATGCGGTTCTCCCACAGCGGGGCCTCGAGGAGCAGGCCGTGGCGGTGGCGGTCCTCGGGGATGTAGCCGACGCCGGCCTCGCGGCGGCGGCGGGTGGGCGCGTGGGAGATGTCGGTGCCGTCGAGCGTGATGGAGCCGGCGTCGGGGTCGCGGATGCCGACGATCGCCTCGACCAGCTCGGACTGGCCGTTGCCCTCCACGCCGGCGATGCCGAGGACCTCGCCCTTGTGGATGGTGAAGTCGATCTCGTCGAGGATGATCCGCTCGACGCCGTCGAGGTCCGTCTGGCTCAGGTGCAGCCCCGACACCGCCAGCATCGGCACGTCGGTGACCGTCGACTCCTCGGTCTCCGGCGTGGGCAGCTCGCTGCCGACCATCAGCTCGGCGAGCTGCTTGGTGGTGGTGGCGCGCGGGTCGACCGTGCCGACCGTGGTGCCGCGCCGGATGACGGTGATCTCGTCGGCGACGGAGAGCACCTCGCCCAGCTTGTGGGAGATGAAGATGACCGTGAGCCCCTCGGCCTTCAGCTCGCGCAGGTTGTCGAAGAGCGCGTCGACCTCCTGCGGCACCAGGACGGCGGTGGGCTCGTCGAGGATGAGGGTCTTGGCGCCGCGGTAGAGGACCTTGAGGATCTCCACGCGCTGGCGGTCGGCGACGCCGAGCTGCTCCAGCAGGACGTCGGGCCGTACGTTCAGCCCGTACGCCTCGGAGAGCTCCTTGATCTTGGCGCGGGCCTTGGCGCCGATGCCGTGCAGCTTCTCCGCGCCGAGGACGACGTTCTCCAGCACGGTGAGGTTGTCGGCGAGCATGAAGTGCTGGTGCACCATGCCGATGCCGCGCGCGATGGCGTCTGCGGGGTTGTTGAAGGTGACCCGCTCGCCGCCCACGGTGATGGTGCCCTCGTCCGGCTGCTGCATGCCGTAGAGGATCTTCATCAGGGTGGACTTGCCGGCGCCGTTCTCACCGCAGAGCGCGTGGACGGTGCCCGCGGCGACGGTGATGTCGATGTCCCGGTTGGCGACGACGCCGGGGAAGCGTTTGGTGATGCCGCGCAGTTCGACGGCTGCGGGAGGGCTGGACGCGTTGATGGCGCACTCTCCTGGGGGAAAGGGGCTGCGTAGGCGAGGGCAGGCGTCGGCGACGCTAGCGCGGCAACTCCACGCTACACGCGTAGAGTTGACACATTGTTATGGCTCGGCGAGGGGGTTGTCGAGCGCCCCTTCGCCGAGCCGTGGTCCGGCGGGAACCGTCAGGTCACGGAGTGGTCTTGACCTTGATGGAGCCGTCGACGATCTTCTTCTTCGCGGCGTCCAGCTTGGGCTGGATGTCGGCGATGAAGCCACCGCTGGTCGCCAGGGAGACACCGCCCTTGGACAGCGAGTAGACCTGGTTGCCGGTCAGCGGCTTGCCGTCGTGCACGGACTTGATGAAGTCGTACACGCCGACGTCCACGTTCTTGACCATGGAGGTCAGGATCGAGCTCTTGTACGCGGCCAGACCCGGGATGTTGTACTGGTCGGAGTCCACGCCGATGGCCCAGGCGCCCTTGGTGCCGTGGACGGCCTCGATCGCGCCGTTGCCCGAGGAGCCGGCCGCCGTGTAGATGACGTCCGCGCCCTTGTCGAGCATGCCCTGCGCGGCCTCCTTGCCCTTGTCGGGGCTGGAGAAGCCGGACAGGTCGGAGCCGTGCGTCAGGTACTGCACGTCGACCTTGACCTTGGCGTTGGTGTCCTTGACGCCCTGGACGTAACCCGCCTCGAACTTCTTGATCAGCGGGGTGTCCACGCCGCCGATGAAGCCGACGTGGTCCTTCTTGGTCTTCAGCGCCGCGGCGACACCGGCCAGGTACGAGCCCTGCTCCTCGGTGAAGGTGATGCTGTTGACGTTCTTGCCCTCGACGACCGAGTCGACGATGCCGAAGTTGATCTTCGGGTACTTCGCCGCGACCTTCTGCATCGAGGTGGCGTAGGAGAAACCGACGCCGATGATGGGGTTGTAGCCGGCGTCCGCCAGGTCGGTCAGGCGCTGCTCGCGGTCGGCCTCGGTGTCGGAGGTCTTGGCGGTCAGCTCCTTGATCGAGCCGCCGAACTCAGTCTTGGCCTTGTCGGCGCCACGGGCTGCGGAGTCGTTGAAGGAACGGTCTCCACGGCCGCCGACGTCGAAGGCGAGGCCGATCTTGACGCCCTTGCCGCCGCCGGAGGAGGCGGACGAGGAGCTGCCACTGTCGGACGAGGTGCTGCCACAGGCAGTGGCAGACAGTGCGAGAGCTGCGGTGGCGATACACGCAGCGGAAAGCTTGGCTACCCGGCGCACGGGAAGGCTCCTTCACCTGACCTGAGCGCCTCGTCGGCGCTTGATGTGAGCACCATGCCAGTGCTCGAGCCGGAACGCCCCGGCGGCGTTGGCTTCGCGGCATCGTAACGCGCGTAGATGTCAGAAAAACACCTCTCGCGAAGCCGTTATCGATTCGAGGCAAACACCGTCTGAACTTGGTGCCTTGCGGTCGTCCGCGGTTGATTTCGATGGGTGAACGAATGGCTTACAACCGTGTTGCGCCGGACGGCGGAGGGGCCCCCGAGGGGGCCCGTGCGCTCAGCGGGTGGCCGCGTCCAGCAGTGCCGCGGCCGTGAACAGCTCCACGCCCACGGTGATCGCCGACTCGTCGGCGTCGAAGTCGCCCTGGTGCAGATCGCGCACCGTGCGCTCGCCCGGGGTGCGGACGCCGAGGCGGGCCATGGCGCCGGGCACGTGCTCCAGGTACCAGGAGAAGTCCTCGCCGCCGAGGCTCTGCTCGGTGCCCTCCACGGACTGCGCGCCGCGCCGCGCGGTCATGGCGTCGCGCAGCAGCGCGGTCACGTCCGGGTCGTTGACCACGGGCGGGACGCCGCGCACGTAGTTGATCTCCGACTTGGCGCCGTGCAGGTTGGCGACCTCGTCGATGGCGGCCACGACCATGTCCGGCGCCTGCCGCCAGGCGGCGAGGTCGAGGCAGCGGACCGTGCCGGAGAGCTCGGCGTGCTGCGGGATCACGTTCGGGGCGTGCCCGGACTCGATCCGGCCCCAGGTGATGGCGAGCCCGCTGCGGGTGTCCACGCGCCGGCCGACCAGGGCGGGCACGTCGACGACGACGCGGGCGGCGGCGGTGACCAGGTCGGTGGTCAGGTGCGGCCGGGCGGTGTGCCCGCCGGGCCCGTCCAGGCCGATCTCGAGGCGGTCGCAGGCGGAGGTGATGGCGCCCTCGCGCAGTCCGATGCGGCCCGCGTCCACCCGGGGATCGCAGTGCACGGCGATCATCCGGCCCACGCCGTCGAGCACGCCGCAGGTGATGGCGTCGGCGGCGCCGCCGGGGAGGACCTCCTCGGCCGGCTGGAAGATGAGCCGGACCGGCTGCGGGAGCAGGCCGCGGCGGTGCAGGCCGGCCAGGACGAGGCCGGCGCCGAGCACCACGGTGGTGTGCACGTCGTGGCCGCACGCGTGGGCGCGGTCGGGGACCGTGGAGCGGTAGGCGCACTCGGTCTTCATGTCCGGGATGGGCAGGGCGTCGATGTCGGCGCGCAGGCCGAGCATGGGCCGTACGCCGTCCCCGTCACCGATGTCGCAGACGAGTCCCGTACCCATGGAGAGCACGCGCGGCGAAAGGCCCGCGGCCTCGAGCCGCGCCTTGATCGCGGCGGTGGTGCGGAACTCCTGGTTGCCGAGTTCGGGGTGCATGTGCAAGTCGCGCCGGAAGGCTACGAGTTCGGCACGCAGGTCCTCGGGCAGCGTGCCGGGAAGCGCGGCTTCCCCGGGAAGGTCGACCTCGGGCTCAAGAGACATCAGTTGCTTCACCCTCTGAAGGGTAGGACGCCGATGGGGCCGACCGACCCTCGATCAACAAAAGTTCAATCCCTGAGGGGAAGAAAATCTGGCCGCTCGACGCATGGCTGTGAGTTGAGATGGGTAAACCTGTGTTTTCTCTACGCATACCACGCTCCGCACCGCGTCGGCGGTTCTGTTCCATCTGTCGGGACGGCGCCCGGGCGGCAGGCGCCGCCAGTAGGGTGCGGCGCGTGAGCTCCGAGAAACCGGCCGGACCGGATTTCCTGTACACCACACGAGTCTCCTACGACGCGATCGCCAAGCCCTACAGCGAGCAGTTCGCCGACCATCTGGGTGACCGGCCGCTGGATCTGGCCCTTGTCACCGCCTTCGCGGAACTCGTACGGGCGTCCGGTACGGCGCCCGTCGCGGACGTCGGCAGCGGGCCGGGGTACGTCACCGCGCGGCTCGGCGCGCTGGGGGTCCCGGCCTTCGGGGTGGACGTCTCCCCCGGCATGGTGGCGCTCGCCCGGCAGGCGCATCCGGGCATCCGCTTCCACGTCGGCTCGATGACCTCGCTGGATCTGCCGGACGCGACGCTGGGCGGTGTGCTCGCCCTTTACTCGGTCATCCATGTCCCGGACGAGCACCTGCCGACGGCGTTCGCCGAGTTCCACCGTGTCCTGGTCCCCGGCGGCCATGTCCTGCTCGGCTTCCAGAGCGGCGACGAGGCGGGCCACCTGCGCCTGACGGAGCGCTTCGGCCACGACATCGCCCTCGACTACTACTGGCGCACGCCCGACGCCGTGGCGGAGCCCCTGACCAAGGCAGGCCTGCACCTACGGGCCCGAGTCCTGCGCGAGCCCACGGGCGAGGAGAAACGCCCCCGAGCCTTCTTGCTGGCCCAGAAGGACGGCTGACGGGGCCTGCGTGCCCTCGCTGTGTCCCGTTCACCTGCTCCGGCGGAGCAGTCAGACGGCTGTCACCGCCGACACGCGGAGCGCGCCCGCCGGGGCTTGCGGCCCCGGGGCCGGGACGTCCCCCGTACACCGCGGTGACCGCGGACGGGCTGTGTCCTGTCCGGCGGGACACCGGCAGGCGCTCTCACGCCGACACACAGGACACGCCGCACCCGGACCCGCGGCCTCGACGCCGGGACGGCGCCCACGCCGTGTCAGGGCGCCGTCAGGCCGCTGTGACCGCTGAGAGGCGGGTGACGTCTCGGGCCTTGCCGGTTACGCCCGAGAGAAAGCCCTCGGCGCGGGGGGAGGCGTGTTCCGTCAGCCAGGCGGGGTCGATGTCGCAGACCGCTACGCGGACCTCCGTGCCGGCCAGGGCGAGCGGGAGGGTGTGGACGACCGTGGAGGGGAAGCTCAGGATGGTGCGGCCCACCGGACCGCGGCGGGCGATCAGCTCCAGCGGCAGGTCGGGGCGGACGATCTCCAGCCCCGTCTCCGCGGCCAGCCGGTGCAGCTTGTCCGTGCTTTCGCGGCGGTGCGCGAAGTACCGGGTGGCTCCGTGGGCCTTCGCGAGGGTGCGGACGGCCTCCAGATAGTGGCCGCCGTCGACCACGCCGGTCTCCACCAGCGAGGTGCCCACCATGTCGGCACCCTTGGTGATGCGGGGCGGGCCGAAGCGGGCCCGGGTCCAGGCGAAGTCGTTCGCGGTCACGGTCACCCCCTCCGGCTTCTCGTCCACCGGCATGGAGGAGAAGACCTCCACGTTGCGCCGGTCGCCGGGCGTCAGCCGGCGGCGGGCCGAGGAGGACACGGGCGCGAAGATCAGGTCGCGGGCGCCCGGCCGGCCGCCCTTGCGGTGCCAGCGCACCAGCCGCTCCCCGCGGGCGAGTTGCGCGACGAACTCCATCGTGGCCGTGCCGTCGTCGACGACGACGAGGTCACGGGCCTTGGTGATCGTCAGCAGAAGCTGTACGTAGCGGGAGAACGGGTCGCCCATCACGACCCGCCGCGCCCGCCGCAGCAGCGGCGTCAGGCCGCCGATGGTCTGGAAGGGGGCGCCCGGGCCTCCGCGCGCCTCCTCCCAGCGGACCCGGTACCCCTCGTCCCGCGCCAGCTCGGCCATCCGGCGCAGCTGGCCGCGGGTCATGGGGTCGGTCGGTGACAGGACGACGAGGGTGAGCCCCCCGCCGGGTTCCTCCACGGCCCCGAGGGCTTGGAGGTGCGCCCACTCCAGCACGTTGAGCAGCTGTACCGGGCTCTCGACGAACGCGAGAGTGTGGGGGCCGGCTGACCCGGCGCGGGGGCTCATCTACGTACGACCGTCCCGTCGTAGAGCGTTACAGGTGTGGAGCGTCGGGGGTGTTCAGACCGAGACCGGCTCGCCCGCGGCCGCGGCGATCTCCGCCTCCGCGACGACGCCCGCGACGCGGCGCAGCTTCTTCATCGGGCCGAGCTCGGAGTCGTAGACCTTCTTGACGCCGTCACCGAGGGAGGCCTCGATGGTGCGGATGTCGCGCACCAGGCGCGTGAGGCCCTGGGGCTCGACGGAGGCTGCCTGGTCGGAGCCCCACATCGCGCGGTCCAGGGTGATGTGGCGCTCGACGAAGGTGGCGCCGAGGGCGACCGCCGCGAGGGTGGTCTGCAGGCCCGTCTCGTGGCCGGAGTAGCCGATCGGGACGTTCGGGTACTCGTCCTGCAGGGTGTTGATGACGCGCAGGTTGAGCTCCTCGGCCTTCGCCGGGTACGTCGAAGTGGCGTGGCAGAGAAGGATGTTGTCGCTGCCCAGGACCTCGACCGCGTGGCGGATCTGCTTCGGCGTCGACATGCCGGAGGACAGGATGACCGTGCGGCCGGTGGCGCGCAGCGAGCGCAGCAGCTCGTCGTCGGTCAGGGACGCGGAGGCGACCTTGTGGGCGGGGACGTCGAACTTCTCCAGGAAGGCGACGGCCTCGGTGTCCCACGGGGAGGCGAACCAGGCGATCCCCTTCTCCTTGCAGTACTCGTCGATCTGGCGGTACTCGTCCTCACCGAACTCCACGCGGTGGCGGTAGTCGATGTAGGTCATCCGGCCCCAGGGGGTGTCGCGCTCGATGTCCCACTGGTCGCGCGGGGTGCAGATCTCGGGGGTGCGCTTCTGGAACTTCACGGCGTCGCAGCCGGCCTCGGCGGCCACGTCGATGAGCTTGAACGCGTTCTCCAGCTCGCCGTTGTGGTTGATGCCGATCTCGCCGCAGATGTAGACCGGCTGGCCCGGTCCGGCAAGGCGCGAGGAACCGAACTTACGCAGGCGGGAGTTGGTGCTCATGGCAGAACTGTCCTTACTTGTTTAGGGAGTCGAGAGAGGGGCCGAGGATCCAGCTGGCGATCTCTCGGATCGCGCCGTCGCCACCGGGGACGGTGGTGACCGCACGGGCGGCGCCGCGTACCACGTCGTGGGCGCTCGCGACCGCCACGGGCCAGCCCACGAGGGCGAAGCACGGGAGGTCGTTGACGTCGTTGCCGACGTAGAGCACGCGCTCGGGCGCGATGCCCTGCTCCTCGCACCACTGCTTCAGTGCGAGGTCCTTCCGGTCGATGCCGTGCAGGACCGGGATCTGCAGCTTCCGGGCCCGTGCGGCGACGACCGGATTCTTCTCCGTGGAGAGGATCAGCATGTTCAGGCCGCTCCTGCGCAGGGCCGCGATGCCGAGGCCGTCCCCGCGGTGCACGGAGACGAACTCCTTTCCGTCGGAGTCGATCAGCACCCTGTCGTCGGTCTGGGTGCCGTCGAAGTCCAGTACGACCGCGTCGACGTCGTCGGCGGTCGGCAGCGAACCGGGGCGGTCCGCGTCGAAGAGGGGGGCCAGCGCCCGGGCCCGCGCCATGTCGTGCGGGTCGTCGATCTCCAGCACGCGCGCGGGGTCCGTGCGGACCAGCTCGGTGCGGCCGAAGAAGCGGTGCTGGTGCTTGCGGAAGCCGGGCGCGTGCATGCCGTAGACCGCGCCGGTCTCCAGGAAGTCCTGGGGGCGGTCCTGGCGGCGCGGCCGGAAGGACTTGTCGTGGTTGATGCCGTAGCCGCCGCCGGTGGCCGCGTCCGCCTCCGCGACGCTGCCCGCGCCGACCGCGTCGTCCGCGTCGCGCCAGACGAAGCCGTGGAAGGGGGCGACGGTCAGCGCGGAGTCGGCGCCGTCGTCCACGACGGCCCGGACCACCCCGTCCACGTCCTCGCGGAGGATGAAGGGGCTGGTGCACTGCACGAGCAGCACCACGTCCACCGGCGCCCCGTGCAGGGCCTCGTGGGCGTCCATCGCGTGCAGCACCGCCGCCTCGGAGGTCGCCGTGTCGCCGGCGATGGCCGCCGGCCGCAGCACGATCTCCGCGCCGGCCTCGCGCGCCGCCGCCGCGATGGCCTGGTCGTCGGTGGACACGACGACGTCGGTCACCAGGCGGGAGGCGCGGCACTCGCGCACCGCACGTGCCACCAGCGGGACGCCGCCGACGGGCAGCAGGTTCTTCGCGGGCACGCCCTTGGAGCCGCCGCGCGCGGGGATCACGGCAAGCACCCGGCGCACCGAAACGCCTTGGCCCGCTTCCGGGTTGGACATGGGTTCAGCTCCTTGAAATGGGGTCGTGCGGCTCACAGCTCGCCCATCCGCCGGATGGCGGGCGCCACCCGCTGCACGCCGTGCCGGTAGGCCCCCCGCGCGGCCCGGCGCACCATCTGCCGAACCGGCCCCGGCGCCTTGTCGGCCGAGGGTGCCCCCGGCAGAACGCTGCCGTCGGGGCCGAGGTGGTGGCGGGCGAGGATCCCGGGCAGATAGCCGGGGGCGGTCGCGGGTGTGTAGTACGGGGTCAGCGGCGGCAGGCCGCCGGGCCGGTCGAGCAGCTTGGCGATGCGTTCACGCGCCGCGTCGAAGGCCGCCTCGTAGGACCCTCCTCCAGAGGGGGGACCCACAGCCGCGACGCCCTGCCGGGCCACCCAGTCCTCGTCGGGGACGGGCCGGTGCCCGGCGTCGAGCTGGTCCCAGGAGGCGAGGCAGCCCGAGCCGACGAAGTGGTGGTTGCCGAGCACCTCGCGCACGCCCAGGTCGGTCAGGACGACCGTGGGGATGCGGCGGTGCAGGGACTCCAGTGCGGCCGTCGAGCTGATCGTGACCAGCAGGTCGGTGCGGTCGAGGACCTCGCCCATGTTCCCGTACACCAGGCGGAAGTTGGCCGGCGGCTGAAGCCGCTGGACCAGCTTCTGGTAGGGCAGCTCCTCGATGTGCGTGGTGTGTTCGCCCGGCCGGGAGCGCAGCTTCAGCAGAACCTCGCGCTCGGGGTGCAGCCGGGCGTGCTGGATCAGCCGGTCGAGCAGGTACACCCGGTCCCTGCGGTTGTCCGGGACGGACGGCTGCACGGCGAACACCACGGAGTAGGGGTCGTGTTCACCTTCGTAGGGAGCACCGCCGAGGAACGGCAGCGCCACCTCGGTCACCGACGAGGCGTCGGCGCCCACTCCCTCGTAGACGGCGCGGAAACGCTCCGCGTCCTGGCGGGAGTTGGCGAGGACGAGGTCCGCGCCGTGCCGCAGCAGCAGGCCGTCGGCGAGCTTCTCGTAGACGACGCCGACATAGCCGGTCACGACCACGGGGCGGTCCGTGCGCCCCTCCCACACGCGCTTGAGGCCGTGCAGCATCGCCTGGACGCCGCCGCCGACGAGTGCGAGGACGACGAGGTCGTACGACTCCTCGGCCATGGCGCGCAGGAACTCGACGGCCGAGACCTCCCTGAGGGAGTCCGCGCGCACACCGACCTCCGCCAGCTGGCGTGCGGTCGGTGTCGCCCGCCCGCGCAGCAGAAATCCGTTCATCTCGGGAGCGACTTGCGCGTCGTCGAGAGAAGCGGCTTCCATGGACGGACCCGGAGCGATACGAGCCGCGGTCAGCGCACCCCATTTCCAGCGGGTGTCGGAGTCCGCGAGTACGGCGATTCGCGTGGGCTTCGAGGTACTTGGTGGCACGTCGAAGACGCTAGGAAGCAATTCCGAGGAGCGGCCCAACCGCACCTCAACAAAAAGTTAACAACACCCCGCCGAGAGCCGAACTGGCTCGCCGAAGCTCCGGAAGTACAGGCGATGCACCGATCCGACACATTCAGTTCACCCTCTGTACGGGTACCGGAAAGTTCTCCCGACGGACGGCCTCCTACGCTTTCCCGTGTGCCAAAGCTTTCCGTCATCGTGCCGTTCTACAACGTGCAGCAATACGCCCCGGACACCCTTAGAAGCCTTCGGTTGAACGCTCGCCAGGATTTCGAGTTCATCCTGGTCGACGACCATTCCAAGGACGAAACTCCGGCCATTCTCGAACGTGCGGCCGAGCAACTCTCGGACGTCGCGCAGGTGCGTTACATCCGCCATGAGAAGAACGGGGGACTCGCCACCGCGCGCAACACCGGCCTGGACGCCGCGCAGGGCGAGTACCTGACGTTCCTGGACGGCGACGACTGGCTGGCCCCCGGCTACTTCGCCGAACTGGTCGACGCCATCGAGACGTTGGGCTGCGACTTCGTCCGTACCGACCACGTCCAGGCCACCGCCCGCGCACGCAGCGTGCACCGGGTGCCGATCGGGCGCCGCTGGGAGGCGTTCGACCCCCGTGAGGCCATCCTGCCCGCCGACCGCAGCACCTCCGTCGACTACGCGTACGCGTGGGCCGGCGCCTACCACCGCCGGCTGCTCGACAAGGGCCTGCTCCACTTCACCGACGGCCTGCGCACCGCCGAGGACCGGCCATGGATCTGGAAGCTGCACCGCGAGGCGGAGTCCTTCGCCGTGGTCAGCCTCCTGGGCGTCTTCTACCGGCGCGGGGTCGCCTCCTCGCTGACCCAGATCGGCGACGTCCGCCAGCTCGACTTCATCCGCGCCTTCGACCAGGTCATCGAGGAGACCGCGCAGGACCCGGACGCGGACCGGCTGCTGCCTAAGGCCGTGCGGACGTACTGCGCGATCATCGCCCACCATCTCTCGGACGAGGACAAGTGGGAGCCGTCCGTGCACCGGCAGCTGCGGGCCATGAGCGCGGCGGCCATCAAGCGGATGCCGCAGGACGCCCTCGGTGACGTCCTGGAGACCATGGACTTCCACCGCTCCTCCAAGCTGCGGCGGCTGCGCCGCCGGGTCACCACTGCGAAGGCGGCTGCCTGATGTCCCGGACCACCCGTATCTTCTGCGTCTCGACCCTGTACGGCGCCGCGACGCTGGCCGCGGCGATCGACTCGGACTGCTTCCAGGACAGGGACGGCCAGGAGCCGGCCCGCCGGCTGCTGCTGGTGTTCAACAACTCCGCGACGCCCGAGGTCACTTCGCCCGTGGACGAGATGCCGGGCTTCGAGCCGCTGCGCGACCGCTTCGACGCCGTGGTGTCCTGGAACGAGGCCATCCGCCCCTTCCACCCCGGGTCCTGGACCCCGCGCTCGGACGACGTCCCGCTGTTCGAGCGCTATCTGCGCATGCTGTGGGACCTGGGCGAGGACCGGGTGGAGCTGGTCCTGGAGTCCATCCAGGTCGCGCCCGCGCTGAGCGTGGCCCAGCTGTTCACCGACGCGCCCGTCGAGGTGTACGCCGACGGCCTGATGAGCTACGGCCCCACCCGCAACAAGCTCGACCCGCTGGTCGGCACCCGGGTGCGGCGGCTGCTGCACCTGGACCTGGTGCCGGGGCTCACCCCGATGCTGCTGACCGAGTTCGGGGTGCCGGCGCAGGTGCTGCCGACCGAGGCCTTCCTGAAGGTGATGGGCGAACTCACGGCCTCCGTGCCGGAGTTGCCCGCCCTGCCGGACGACTCGGCGCTGCTGCTCGGCCAGTACCTGTCCGCGCTGGGCATCCTCTCCCCCGAGGAGGAGGAGGACCTGCACGTGCGGATGCTGCGCGGGGCGGTCGGGCGCGGCCACCGGGCGATCGTCTTCAAGCCGCACCCCACCGCGCCGGCCCGCTACAGCCGCGCGCTGGAGACCGAGGCGGACAGGCTCGGCGTCGAGCTCACCGTGCTCGACCTGCCCGTCCTCGCCGAGCTGCTCTTCGAGAAGTCGCCGCCCGCGCTGGTCGTGGGCTGCTTCTCCACCGCGCTGTTCACGGCCTCCTCGTTCTACGGCCTGCCGGTCGCCCGCATCGGGACCGAGCCGCTCCTGGACCGTCTGACGCCGTACCAGAACAGCAACCGGGTCCCGGCCGTGCTGGCCGACGCGCTGATCCCGGACCTGGAGGGCAGGAAGGGCGAGGAGACGGTCCCCGCGGACACCCTGGACGGCCTGATGGCCGCGCTCAGCTACACCATGCAGTCGCAGATCCACCCGAGCCTGCGCCCGGCGGCGGAGCGCCATCTCTCCCGGCACCTCCAGCCGCGCACCAAGCGCTACTTCAAGCGCAAGCGCCTCACCTCGCTGGGCCTGCCCGGCGGCCTTCCGGAGCGCCTGGCCTTCCTGCCGCGCAACTCCACGGCCCGCCGCGTGGTCCGCCGCGCCCGGGCGATCAAGAAGTCCGTGAAGCGCTGAGCGAGGCCCGCGGGGAGAGCATGTGACGCGTACGCCTTCGGCACGACGGTGGGGCGGCCGCCGGATCTTCGGATCCCGGAGGCCGCCCCACCGCTTTCGGCCCGGCTCTCGCGGAACTACCCGGCGTACCGCGCCTCGACCCCCGCGATCACCAGCTGCAGGCCCTCCTCGAAGTGCCGGTCGTAGTCCTCGAAGATCTCCGTGCCGGCCGCGGCCGCGAGGGGGAAGTCGGCGAGCATACGGGCGCGGTCCTCGACGTCGTAGCCCTCGCGGCGCTCCCCCGGCAGGGGCTGGACGCCCTGCTCCTCGACGACGAAACCGACGGTGTACGCGTAGGCGGTGGCGTTGGCGCGGACCGTCTGGGCGAGGGTGAAGCCGGCGGCGGTGAACAGGCGCAGGTTCTCCTCCATCTCCCGCGCGTGGTCGGTGCCGGTGAAACGTGAGCCGCTGAAGACGCGCGCGCCGTCGCGGTAGGCGAGCAGGGCCGCGCGCAGTCCCCGGCAGGACTTCTCCATCCGCTCCTGCCAGGTGTCGGCGGGATCGAGGGCGGTCCCGGCGACCATGCGGCGGTACATCTCCGTCGCCATCTCGTCCAGCAGCGCCTGCTTGTCCTTGAAGTGCCAGTACAGAGCGGGCGCCTTGACGTCCAGCTCGTTGGCGATGGCCCGCAGGGTCAGGCCGTCCAGGCCGACCTCGTTCAGCAGTCCCAGCGCCGTGTCGGCGACCCGCTTGCGGTCGAGGGGCGCGCGTCTCTCCGTACTCACGCTTGACAGCTTAACAGCGTTAAGGGCACTCTCCTGAAGGACGGAACTTAACAGCGTTAAGGAGATCGATCGTGAAGACCGCGGATGTCGTGATCGTGGGCGCGGGCCCGACCGGGCTGGCCCTGGGCGTCGACCTCGCCCGGCGGGGCGTGGACGCGCTGGTCCTGGAGAAGGCGGACGCCCTCTTCCCGGGCTCGCGCGGCAAGGGCCTGCAGCCGCGCACCATGGAGGTCCTGGAGGACCTCGGCGTACTGGAACGGATCCTCGAAGCCGGCGGGCCCTACCCGATCGGGATGATCTGGCGGGACGGCGAGCGGGTGGGCGAGCACGTGATGCTCGACCCGGACGAGTTCAGGAACGCGGCGGGCGACTCGGCGTTCACCGTGCCGTGGATGGTCCCGCAGTGGCGGACGCAGGAGATCCTCTTCGAGCGGCTCGTGGAGCTGGGCGGCCGGGTGGACTTCGGCGAGGAGGTCACCGGGCTCGACCAGGACGCCACCGGCGTCACCCTGCACCTCGCCTCCGGGCCCGGCCTGCGCGCCCGGTACGTCGTCGCCGCCGACGGCGGCCGCTCGGCCGTGCGGCGCGCGCTCGGCGTCGGCATGACCGGCGAGACCGTCGACCCGAACCCGGTGCTGGTCTCGGACGTGCGCATCACCGGGCTGGACCGCGACAACTGGCACCTCTTCCCGCCGGCCGGGGCGGGCGACGGATACATGGCGATCTGCCCGCTGGCCGGCACGGAGGACTTCCAGCTGGTCGCGCAGTTCCCGGAGGGGACCGCCCCGGACACCTCGCTGGACGGCATCCGCAAGGTCGCCGCCGCGCGCTCGCACCTCGCGCCCGAGGACATCACGGAGGTCCGCTGGGCCTCGGAGTTCCGCCCGCGCGCGGCCCTCGCGGACCGCTTCCGCTCCGGGCGCGTCTTCCTCGCCGGGGACGCGGCGCACGTCCACTCCCCCGCCGGCGGCCAGGGCCTCAACACCAGCGTCCAGGACGCCTACAACCTCGGCTGGAAGCTGGGCGCGGTGCTGGCGGACGGCGCGGACGCGGCCCTGCTGGACACCTACGAGGAGGAGCGGCGCCCGATCGCCGCCCAGATGCTCGGCATCTCCACCGGCGTGCACCGCGGCGAGGTGAGGCGCGGCGCGGCGACCATGCAACTGGGCCTGGGCTACCGGGAGTCCACCCTCACCGAGGACACCCGCCCGGCCGCGAACACCCTGCGCGCGGGCGACCGCGCCCCCGACGCCCGGCTCGCGGAGGTACGCCTCTTCGACGCCCTCCGCGGCCCGCACTGGACCCTGCTGGCCCTGGACACCGAGGCCGCGCCCCTGCCCACCACGTCGCTCCACGTGATCGAGACCCCGGCCCGGCCCCCGTACACCAAGGGCCTGTTCCTGATCCGCCCGGACGGCTACATCGGCTGGGCGGGCGACTCGGCGGACGGGCTGCGGGCCTACGTCACCCGGCTCGGCCTGCGCTGACCGGTGCCGCCGCGCACCGCGCTACGAGCTCGCGAGGGACAGCTTCACCGCGAAGCCCAGGAACAGGGCGCCCGCCGCCGAGGTCGCCGTCGCCGAGAGGCGCTTGCGGCGGCGGAAGGCGGCGGCGAGGCGGGTGCCGCCGAAGATCAGGGCGCTGAGGTAGAGGAAACTCGCGATCTGCGCGAAGGTGCCGAGGACGACGAAGGACAGCGCCGGGTAGGCGTAGCCGGGGTCGACGAACTGCACGAAGAAGGCGACGAAGAACAGGATCGCCTTGGGGTTGAACAGGCTCACGACCAGCGCCCGGCGGTAGGGCCGCTCGTCGGCCGCCGCGGGCGCGGCCTCCTGCTCCAGGGTGCGCTCCCGCCGGCTCCGCCACATCGCCCACGCGGCGCGCATCATCCCGATGGCGAGCCACGTCAGATACCCCGCACCGGCGTACTTCACGATCCCGAACAGCACGGCGTTCGCCTGCAGCAGCGAGGCGACCCCGGCGGCGGAGAGCGTCATCAGCACGGTGTCCCCGCACCACACGCCGGCTGCGGCGGTGTAACCGGCGCGCACCCCGCGGCGGGCGGCCACGGAGAGCACGTACAGCGAGTTGGGACCGGGCAGCAGCACGATGAGGACGAGGCCGGCCAGGTAGGTGGGGAGATCTATGACGCCGAGCATGAGAGGGAGTGTCGCACGTCAGAAGGTGTCCGAGGGCACGTGGGTGCCCCATACCTCCCGAAGTGCGTTGCACACCTCGCCGACCGTCGCGCGGGCGCGCAGGGCTTCCTTCATCGGGTACAGGACGTTGTCCTCGCCCGCCGCCGCCTTCCGCAGCTCCGCCAGGGCCGCGTCCACCGCCGGCTGGTCGCGCTCGGCGCGCAGCCGGGCCAGCCGCTCCGCCTGCCGGGCCTCGATGGCGGGGTCGACGCGGAGCGGCTCGTACGGCTCCTCCTCGTCCAGCTGGAAGCGGTTGACGCCGACCACGACCCGCTCGCCGGAGTCCGTCTCCTGCGCGATCCGGTAGGCGCTGCGCTCGATCTCGGCCTTCTGGAAGCCGCGCTCGATGGCGTCGACCGCGCCGCCGAGGTCCTCGACCTTCCGCATCAGCTCGACCGCGGCCGCCTCCAGGTCGTCGGTCATGCTCTCGACGACGTACGAGCCCGCGAAGGGGTCGACCGTCGCCGTGACGTCCGTCTCGTACGCCAGCACCTGCTGGGTGCGCAGGGCGAGGCGCGCGGACTTGTCCGTCGGCAGCGCGATCGCCTCGTCGAAGGAGTTGGTGTGCAGCGACTGGGTGCCGCCGAGCACCGCGCCCAGGCCCTGGACCGCGACCCGCACCAGGTTCACCTCCGGCTGCTGGGCCGTCAGCTGCACCCCGGCCGTCTGCGTGTGGAAGCGCAGCATCATCGACTTCGGGTTGCGCGCGCCGAACTCCTCCTTCATCACGCGGGCCCAGATCCTGCGCGCGGCACGGAACTTGGCGACCTCCTCGAGGATCGTCGTGCGGGCCACGAAGAAGAAGGACAGCCGGGGCGCGAAGTCGTCCACGTCCATGCCGGCGGCGACCGCCGTGCGGACGTACTCGATGCCGTCCGCGAGTGTGAAGGCGATCTCCTGCGCGGGGGACGCGCCCGCCTCGGCCATGTGGTAGCCGGAGATCGAGATCGTGTTCCACTTCGGGATCTCGGCCCGGCAGTACTTGAAGATGTCGGCGGTCAGCCGCAGCGAGGGCTTCGGCGGGAAGATGTACGTGCCGCGCGCGATGTACTCCTTCAGCACGTCGTTCTGGATCGTGCCGGTCAGCAGGGAGGGCGCGATCCCCTGCTCCTCGGCCACCAGCTGGTACAGGAGCAGCAGCAGCGCGGCGGGCGCGTTGATCGTCATCGACGTCGAGACCTTGTCCAGCGGGATCCCGCCGAACAGCACCCGCATGTCGTCGATCGAGTCGATCGCCACGCCCACCTTGCCGACCTCGCCGTGCGCGAGGGGGGCGTCGGAGTCGTGGCCCATCTGGGTGGGCAGGTCGAAGGCGACGGACAGGCCGGTCGTGCCGTGGGCGATCAGCTGCCGGTAGCGCGCGTTGGACTCCGTGGCCGTACCGAATCCGGCGTACTGGCGCATGGTCCACGGCCGGCCCGTGTACATCGACGGGTAGACACCGCGGGTGAAGGGGTACGCCCCCGGTTCGCCCAGCTTCCCGCCCGGGTCCCAGCCCGCCAGGTCCTCGGGCCCGTAGACCGGTTCGATGGGCAGTCCGGACTCCGACTCGCGCGCCATGGTGGTGATGCCTCCCGCTGAGCGTTGACTTGCACCGGACGTGTACGGTTCCGGTCCCCACAATGCCGCGCCGTTCGCGACCAGTCATCCGCGGGCACCATCTCAGGTGACACGCGGGTGTGCCGCTGAGATCGAGGGGGGCCGTGGTGCGTAATACGGGCATGGGGAGATCGATCGCCGCCATGACGGCACTCGCGGCCCTGTCCACCGTGTGCGCCTGCACCGTGCAGGGCCCCGACGGGAGGACCCACTCGCCCGTGCACATAGAGCTGCCGAGCAGCAAGCCCCCCTCCACCAAGGCCGACGACAAGCCGAGCAGGGCCCCGAGTCCGAGCGCGCCGGGCACGAAGTCCGGCGCCCCCGTGATGTGGTCCCGCGGCGACTCCGGCGCCGGGGTGCGCGAGCTGCAGGCGCGGCTGCGCCAGGCCGACTGGCTCTTCGACGGCCCGACCGGGACGTACGACGACCTGACCGAGAACGCGGTCAAGGGGTTCCAGGGCAAGCGCGGGCTGCCGAGGACGGGCGAGACGGACACCGTCACCTGGCAGCGGCTGAGGAGGATGACGCACGAGCCGGGCAAGTGGGAGCTGTATCTGATGGGCGGCCAGCCCGCGGGCCCGGCCGATCCGCGGTGCATGACCGGGCGCGTGCTGTGCATCGACAAGACGAGCCGGACCCTGCGCTGGATGATCGACGGGCGGACGGTGGAGACGATGTCGGTCCGCTTCGGCGCGGTCGGCACACCGACCCGCGAGGGCGTCTTCGACGTGTACTGGAAGTCCCGCCACCACTGGTCGACGCTCTACGACTCGTCCATGCCGTACGCCATGTTCTTCAGCGGCGGTCAGGCCGTGCACTACTCCTACGACTTCGCCGCCCGCGGCTACACCGGCGCCTCGCACGGCTGCGTCAACGTACGCGACGAGGCGGCGATCGCGGATCTGTACGCACAGGTGCGGACCGGCGACAAGGTCGTCGTGTACGAGTGAGGTCCCGGAACCGGGAGAGGTGTGCGGGGCGCGGGCGGGACCGGGGGGGGAGTTTCCTCCCCCACCAAGAGGCGCCAGGAGCCGGTCGCGGGGGTGAACCCAGG